>DATEKY010000507.1:0-2296 GCA_035277225.1 Xanthobacteraceae bacterium | reverse complement strand
GGACAAGCTGCTGCGCATGGAGGAGATGATCGGCAAGCGCGTCATCGGCCAGGCCGAAGCCGTGCAGGCTGTCTCGACCGCCGTGCGACGGGCTCGCGCCGGCCTGCAGGACCCGCACCGCCCGATCGGCTCGTTCATGTTTCTGGGGCCGACCGGCGTCGGCAAGACCGAGCTCACCAAGGCGCTCGCCGAATACCTTTTCGACGACGAGACCGCGCTCATTCGCATCGACATGTCCGAGTACATGGAGAAGCATTCGGTCGCGCGGTTGATCGGCGCGCCGCCGGGCTACGTCGGCTATGACGAGGGCGGCGCGCTCACCGAGGCGGTGCGGCGGCGGCCCTATCAGGTGATCCTGTTCGACGAGATCGAGAAGGCGCACCCGGATGTGTTCAACGTGCTGCTGCAGGTGCTCGACGACGGGCGCCTGACCGACGGGCAGGGCCACACGGTCGACTTCCGCAACACGCTGATCGTGATGACGTCGAACCTCGGCGCCGACTACCTGGTGAACCAGCCGGAGGGGCAGGACACCGACGCGGTGCGCGATCAGGTGATGGGCGTGGTGCGCTCCGCGTTCCGGCCGGAGTTCTTGAACCGGGTCGACGAGATCATCCTGTTCCATCGGCTCAAGCGCGACCAGATGAGCCGCATCGTCGACATCCAGCTGGGGCGCCTGTCGCGGCTGCTGGAGGAGCGCAAGATCACGCTCGCGCTCGACCCGGCGGCGCGCGAGTGGCTCGCCGACAAGGGCTACGACCCGGCCTATGGCGCGCGTCCGCTGAAGCGCGCGATCCAGAGGGCGGTGCAGGATCCGCTCGCCGAGCTGATCCTGGCCGGCAGCGTGAAGGACGGCGAGACGGTCGCGATTTCGGTCGCGCCGGGCAAGCAGGCGCTGGCGTTCAACGGCAAGGCGGCCGCCAAAGAGGCCGCCTGACCCCAAGGCTCCCTGACAACTTTCGAGCGACCGCAGCGCCGGGTTCTACGTCCCGGCGCTGACGTGTTTTCGGGCGTTGTGTTGCAAAAAATCCCCTTTTGATTGTATCAATCCAATCAAAGGCTTGTAAAAACTTATCCCCACAATCCCCGATATTCACAGCCTAAGCTTGTGACCTGACGCGAGGGCAATTTGCCTTCGAGCAACCTCCGAGTCGCTGCACACTGCTTTTGGTAGAAGGGGGACGAGATGTACCGAGCGGCACAAGCTGCGGCGGCGCAGGGCGGCGTTCGATCCCGCAAAGCGATGACGGCGGCAAGCCTGCTGACGGCGCTGCTCACATCCGGCTGCTTCACGTCGATCGAAGGTGGACCGCCACGCCTGTTCTCCATCACCGAGGAGTCGGCGGTTGCGCGCGCTCGGCTGACGCTCGGCGAGGAAGCCTACTATGCGAGTCCTGCGGCGCAGAATAAACGCGTGCGCAATGAGATCATCTTCGCGCGTATGCGTGCGATCGACAGCTACTACTACGCGTTCGAGGCTTCGTTGATTCGCGAGCGCCAGGAGGTCGGCTTCATCAGCTCGATCATCAGCATCGGCCTGTCGGGAGCAGTTCCGCTGGTGAGCGCGGTGGACACCAAGAACATCCTGGGTGCGGCATCAAGCGGACTGCAGGGCGCCACGAAGGCGTACAGCGACGAAGTTCTGTTCCAGAAAACGGTTCAGGTGCTCACGACGCAGATGCGGGCGCGCCGCGACATTGTTGCCTCGGACCTCGTATCGCGACTGAGAACGCTCGACATCGAAGCCTATCCTCTGTCGATGGCGCTGAGCGATGTGGATGAGTACTACGCCGCGGGCACGATCGCCGGCGCGCTGATTGAAATTCAGAAGACGGTCAGCGCGGAATCCCGAAACGCCGAGGCGATCAAGGCCGGTGCGGTCCTCGTAAGGTTCGCTCCAGTCACTGATCTTGGCCGCCGAATCCAGGTGTTCTTCAATGCGAGCACTGGGAACAGGGCCGCTGTGCAAGCATGGATAAGGGACAATGCCCAGGGCATGCCGTTCTCGATCTTCATCCGGTCCGAGAACGCGCCGCTGCACCGGGCCATGATTCAGGCCTTGGGTATCCCGTAGCGTCGTGGATGCCGGCTGGCTACGAAGGTCGAACCTCGATTGGACGTGACGACGGATTTGTTGCCGGCGGAAAGGGTGGGTCAGATGCCGACGCTTCGGGACGTCTTTATCATGCCGGATGTGCCTGCCAGCGAACTTCCCACGATCAGGGAAGAGACGCTCAGGGAGGGCATATTCACCCTCACCGAGAGTGATAACGGCGACGGAACGTTCGACCTGACG
>DATEKY010000506.1:0-6300 GCA_035277225.1 Xanthobacteraceae bacterium | reverse complement strand
GCTACGCCCGCGCCGGCGCCGCGGTTATCCTGTCGTTAAGCAGACTACTTCTCGCGGAACGCCTTCGCGATCTGATCCTGGAACGGGCGCACGAAATACGACACGACGGTGCGCACGTTGGTCTGGATGAAGACCTCTACCGGCATGCCGGGCTGCAGCTTGTGCTCGCCCAGCCGCGCAAGTTCGGCCGGGGACACCGCTATACGGACGGTGTAGTAGCTCACGCCGGTGCGCTGATCCTGCGTGACGTCGGCGGAGACCACGGACACTTCGCCGTTCACTTCCGGTGTCGTCCGCGAGTTGAAATTGGAGAAGCGCATCACCGCCGCCTGGCCGATCCGCACCTGGTCGATATCCTGCGGCTGCACTTTCGCCTCGACGATCAGCTTGTCGGCGGCCGGCACGATCAGCATGATCTGTTGTCCCGCCGACACCACGCCGCCGACGGTGTGAACGTCGAGTTGATGCACCATGCCGTTTTGCGGCGCGCGGATGTCGATGCGCTTGAGCTGGTCCTCGGCGGCGACACGTTTCTCGATCAGCTCCGCGCTCTTGGCACGGATTTCGGCCAGGTCCTTGCCGACCTCGGTGCGCATGTCCTGATCGATCTGCAGGATCTGGATCCTGGTCTCGGAAATCTTGCCCTTGGCCTGCGCGATCGAGGCGATGAGCTGTCCGCGCTCGCCGTCGAGGCGCGCCTGCTCCCGCTCCAGCGATGTCACGCGATTGAACTGCACGAGCTTCTTGGCCCACAGGTCACGCACGCCTTCCAGCTCCTGCTGGATCCATTCGATCTGCTTCTCCTTGGAGGCGACTTGCGCCGTGAGGCCCGTGATCTCCTCCTGCGACTGGGAAACCCGCTCGGTGAGCTGTGCCTTCAGGCCTTCGCGCGAGCTGCGCCGCGTCTCGAACAGCTTGCTCTCGCCGCGCACGATGCGGAGGACTTCGGGATCGTCCTGACGCGCGAGCAGCTCCTTGGGAAATGCGACGGCCTGATCGCCTTCCAGCTCCGCCTCCTCGCGCGCGCGGCGCGCCATCAGCTCGTCGAGGCCCTTGGCGACGATCTGAAGGTTCGCGCGTGTCTGCGTGTCGTCGAGCCTGATGACGACATCGCCGAGCTTGACCTGATCGCCGTCGCGCACGTTCAGCTCCGCGACGACGCCGCCGGTCGGGTGCTGCACCTTCTTCGAGTTGGTGTCCACGACCAGGGTGCCCTGCGCGATCACGGCGCCGGCGAACTCGCTGGTTGCGGCCCAGCCGCCGATGCCGCCGACCAGCAGCACGACCACGATCACGCTGATGAACAGATGCCGCCGGATGGATTTCTGCGCGTTCATGACGACGTCCCTCCTGCTTCACCGACCAGACGCAGACCCCCGCCTCCCGCCGCCGCGGCAGCCGGAGCAACAGGCGCAGGTGCGGCGGGAGCGCCCGGCGGCGGACCGAACAGCTTGGCGAGAACTTCATCGCGCGGGCCCATGGCGTGAGCCTTGCCGTTGAACATGGCGAGGACGAGGTCGACGCCCGCGAGCGCGCTCGGCCGGTGCGCGACCACGACGACGATGCCGCCGCGCTTGCGCACGCTGAGGATCGCCTGCGACAGCGCCTTGTCGCCGTCGGCGTCGAGATTGGAGTTGGGCTCGTCGAGCACCACGAGGAACGGATCGCGATAGAGCGCGCGGGCGAGCGCGATGCGCTGGCGCTGTCCCGACGAAAGCACCGCGCCGGCCTCGCCGATCTGCGTGTCATAGCCCTCCGCCAGCCGCACGATCATGTCGTGCACGCCGGCCGCCTGGGCTGCGGCGATGATCGCCTCGCTGGGCGCGTCCTGTTCGAAGCGCGCAATGTTCTGCCCCACCGTGCCGGCGAACAGCTCGACGTCCTGCGGCAGATAGCCGATGTGCTGGCCGAGCTCGGCCGTCCCCCATTGGTCGAGCGCCGCGCCGTCGAGCCGCACCTTGCCGCGCGCGGGCGTCCACACGCCGACGATCACGCGCGCGAGCGAGGACTTGCCGGACGCGCTTGGGCCGATGATCCCGAGCCCCTGGCCGGCCTTCAAGGCGAAGTTGACGTCCTGGATGACGAGGCGCTGCACCCCGGGTGGCCCGGCCGTGATCGTCTCGACCACGAGGTTTGCCTTCGGCGGCGGCAGCTGCATCGGCTCCACGCCCGCCTCCATGCCGGCAAGAACGTCGGACAGGCGCTTCCAGCTCTGGCGTGCCGCGACGAAGCCGCGCCAGTTCGCGATGGCGAGTTCGACCGGCGCGAGTGCACGCGCCACGATGATCGAACTCGCGATGATGATGCCGGCGGTCGCCTGCTGCTGGATCACCAGATAGGCGCCGAGGCCGAGCACACCCGACTGCAGGACGAAACGCAGCACCTTCGACACCGCCCCGAGGCCACCGGCCGCGTCCGAGGTCTGCTGCTGGCTCGCCAGATACTTGGTATTGGCCTCGCCCCAGATCTTGCCCATGCGGGGCGCCATGCCCATCGCACGCAGCACCTCGGCGTTGCGCCGTCCGGCCTCGGCCAGGGCGTTGCGCTGCCCGACATGCATTGCCGCCATGCGCGCAGGCCGGCGCGTCATGAATTCCGACATCAGCGTCAGGCTTGTAAGGATCAGCGCGCCGACCAGCGCCGCGATGCCGATCCATGGATGGAACAGGAAGCAGATCAGAACGTAGATCGGCATCCAGGGCAGATCGAACAGGGCGAGAGGCCCGGTGGTGACCAGGAACGAGCGGATCTGATCGAGATCGCGCAGCGGCGCGAGGCCGTCGCCCTGCGCGCGCGCGCGCAACGGCAGCTGCACCACGATGTCGTAGACGCGCGAACTCAGGCGCTCATCCAGCGTACCGGCCACGCGGACCAGGATGCGCGAGCGGATGACGTCGAGCACGCCCTGGAAGGCGAACAGCGTCAGCGCCAGCACCGAAAGCGCGACCAGCGTCGGCACGCTGCGGCTCGGCAGCACGCGGTCGTAGACCTCGAGCATGTAGAACGAGCCGGTGAGGTAGAGGATGTTGATCAGGCCGCTCATCAGGCCGACGGCGATGAAGGCGTGCCAGCAGGCCGAGAGGGCTTGGCGCAACTCGGATGTCTGCACCGCGCGGGTCGCGGGGCGGGCCGCGCTCGTTAAAGACATTTGTCCCCACTTCCGCGGCCTGATGCCGCTTACCCCGGGCTCGGAACCCAGCCTGGACTTTCAACCCGTACTTATTACGCCCTTGCGACGGTCGGGCACAACTTTTGCGGCGTGCGGGCACGCGAAATCTGGCGCTGCTGCACCCGACATATCTCTTCGTCTCTCTTCGTCGCGCCCGGCCGCGAATCGGTTCAATTAGCCGTTAATATTGCAAATCGCGGGGTTCGCAGGCTGGACCCGCCCCGAATGGCCATTTCCGCGTGGCTTCGCTCGCGCCGCTCGACTAGGGTTCCGGAATGGGACGGGATGGGGCGGTGACCAGTGTTTCGGGCATAGAGATCCACCATCCCCTGGTGGTCGATCTCGACGGAACCCTGACGCTCAGCGATACGCTCTACGAGAGCTTTGCCAAGCTCCTGTTCGAGAACCCGGCGGCGGCGCTCGGCTGCGCGCTGCATCTGGCGCGGGGCCCGGCGGCGGTGAAACGCACCATCGCGGAGCATTGCCGGCCCGATCCCGCGACGTTGCCGTACCGGGCCGAGCTTGTCGAAATCGTGAAAGCCGAAGCGGCGCGCGGACGCGCGGTCCATCTGGTGACCGCCGCGGATCAGGCGATCGCGGACGATGTCGCGCGCCATCTCGGCCTGTTCGCGTCGGCTGCCGGCAGCGACGGGCGGCTCAATCTGAAAGGCCCGAACAAGCTCGCGCATCTTCGGGAAAAATTTCCCGACGGGTACATCTATGCGGGCGACGGCAGCGCCGACCTGCCGGTGTTTCGCGGCGCGCGCGGCGTCATCTTGTGCGACGTGGCCGGTTCGACCGCCGCCAGGGTTGCCGAGGCGGGCGTTCCGGTGCTCGCCACGCTGCGGCGGTCCTCAAATCCGGCGCAGGCCTGGCGGCGGGCCTTGCGCGCGCACCAATGGGCGAAGAATCTCCTGCTGTTCGTGCCGCTGTTCGTCGGACATGCGTTCGGGGATCCCAGGGCGATCGCGTCGTCGGCGCTCGGCTTTGCGCTGCTGTGCCTTCTCTCCTCGGCAACCTACATCGTCAACGACCTCGCCGACCTCGAGGCCGATCGCGCGCATGCGACCAAAAGGCTGCGCCCTTTTGCCAGCGGCGCCCTGAAGATCATCCACGGGCTGATCGCAGCGCCGCTGATGATCGCGGTCGCGCTCGCCGGCGCCGTCGCGCTTTCGCCGCCCTTCGCGGGCACGCTGCTCGCCTATCTCGTGCTGACGACGGCCTATTCATTCGGGCTGAAACGCGTCGCGCTCCTCGACGTCTTCGTCATCGGCATCCTGTTCACGCTGCGCATCGTGATGGGCGCGGAGGTCGCAGGGCTGACGCATTCGGCGTGGCTGCTGTCGTTTGCGCTCGCGTTCTTCATCTCGCTCGCGCTTTCCAAGCGCCATGGCGAGGTGATGCGCGCGGCGAGCGCCGACGCCGGCGAGATCGCCGGGCGCGGCTATCGCGGCAGCGACTGGGCGGTCACGCTGAGCTTCGGCATCGGCATCGGCCTCGTGTCGATCGTCATCATGCTGCTCTACATGACGAACGACGCGGCCCCGTCGGGCTTCTATCACGCGCCGGGCCTGCTTTACGCCATCCCGGCGCTGCTGACGCTCTGGCTGATGCGCATCTGGCTGTTGAGCAATCGCATGCTGCTGCACGACGACCCGGTGGTGTTCGCGCTGCGCGACGCGGCCAGCCTCTCGCTCGGACTCGCGGTCGCGGTCTCGTTCTATCTGGCGCTCTGAAGCCGGACACTCCACCCGTTCGGCCAGATCGCGACTTCGCACGGCGCCGCCGCAGCGCATTTCGCGACCTCCTGTTTCCACGACGGGCCTTTGACATGCTCGATGGTCCAGTGCTCGCCGATCTGCGCGATCGACTTGCCGGCTATCGTCAGGAGGAGCACGGCCGCGATGACGTTCTGCAGGCGCGAGCCTGCCGCCGTGCCAATCGCCAGCAGCAGGCAGAAGCACATCGCGCCGAACAGAAAATAGCGCGCACTGCCCTTGCCCGACATCAGTTCAAGCGGCGGCCCGAGCGCGCCGAACGTGTTGAGGAGAGAGACCAGAATCCACAGCCCGGCGACAATCAGAATGATCGCCGTCGGCTGTGCCCGCCGCGCGGCGAGGACCGCGAACAGCATCAGGGACAGTCCCGCGAGGTAGACGAACGCGGACAGCGCACGCGCGCCGTCCCGCAACTGCATGGACAGTGTCCCGATCCACTCCACGCCGAACAGCGGCACCAGGATCGTCTGCAACAGCGTCGGAAGCGTCAGAATGCGCGGGTCCAGCGCGAATGACCGGTCGGTGACCCCATAACGCATCAACACGGCAAGCTGCAGCACTGCGCACAGAACGAGCAACGTCCCGAGCACCGCAAAATGCCTCGAGCGATCGATGAAGGCGCGCGCCAGATAACCGGGCGCCAGCATGCACGAGGGAACCCCGGTCAGCCCGCAGATCGCGGTCCAGACGAGCATCTTTGCGAAATGCCGCTCGATTATCCCGCCCGGCAGCACGAGCACCAGCAGCATCGAGACCGAGCAAGTCCATTGGACATTGGTCGCCGACGCCCACGTCTCATAGCTCGCCGGCATCAGCGTCCAGGCCGCGACCAGCAGCAATCCGGCGAGACGATTGATGCCATAGCCGACGACGACGGAGTGGATCAGTACCACGACCAGCGCTTCGACCAGGTAGGCGCCATATGTCGTCACGGCGGGCGCATGGACGAGCGGGACCTTGGTCGCGAGATAGACCAGGACGTTGGTCAGGAGCTGATAGTTTCCGTTCGTGACGTGGAGGAGCGCGCCCCACGCATCGAGCGCGCGGAAATCCTTGAAATAGAACGCCCCGTCCTCGGCCCAGAAACGCGGGTCGGTCAGGACGGCGGGCGCCTTGACGAACGAGAGCGCGACAAAGAACGCGAGGTAGCCGAACAGCCAGACACTGTAACCCCGGTTCGCTGCAGGCTCAGCGGCCATCGGAGTCATCCTTTGGCGGCGAACGAGAAATGCTTGTGGCCGAGATAGCTGGTGAACACCGGGATCGCCACGCCGATGACGTGCGCGACGGTCTCCGCGTGCCATGTGAAGCCGATCGCGGGGAAGACCAGCCGCGCGAGCCCGACGCTGACGA
>DATEKY010000505.1:0-3271 GCA_035277225.1 Xanthobacteraceae bacterium | reverse complement strand
CACCGCCACCGGATTCGAGGTCGACTGCGATTGCAGCATCGACATCGCCTTGATCAAGCTGGCATCGCCGCCGGCGTAGCCGATGCGCCAGCCGGTCATGCAATAGGCCTTGGACACGCCGTTCACCGTGAGCGTGCGCGGATAGAGCCCCGGCTCGACCTCGGCCGGTGAGAAGAACTTGAAGTCGTCGTAGACCAGGTGCTCGTACATGTCGTCGGTCATCACCCAGACCTGCGGATGCCGTATCAGCACGTCGGTGACGGCCTTCAGCTCCGCCTTGGTGTACGCCGCGCCGGTCGGGTTCGACGGCGAGTTGAAGATGATCCACTTGGTCTTCGGCGTGATCGCGCGCTCGAGCGCCTCGGGCTTGAGCTTGTAGCCGTCGGCCATCGTGGTGACGATTTCGACCGGCGTGCCGCCCGCGAGCAGCACCATGTCGGGATAGCTCACCCAGTACGGCGCCGGGATGATGACCTCGTCGCCCGGATTCAGCGTCGCCATCAGGGCGTTGTAGAGCACCTGCTTGCCGCCGGTGCCGATGATGATCTGGCTCGGCTTGTAGTCGAGATTGTTCTCGCGCTTGAACTTGCGCGACACCGCGGCCTTCAACTCCGGGATCCCGTCCACCGCGGTGTACTTCGAGGCGCGCCCGCTCTCGACCGCCTTGATCGCCGCCTGCTTGATGTTGTCCGGCGTGTCGAAATCCGGCTCCCCGGCGCCGAGCCCGATCACGTCGCGGCCCGCCTGTTTCAGCGCGCGCGCCTTGTCGGTCACCGCGATGGTGGGCGACGGCTTGATGCGCTTCATGGTCTCGGACAGGAAGGCCATTTCAGTCTCCGGTTTTTGCGCGCCACAGGTACCGGGGCGCGCCCGCCGCCGCAAGGCAAAATCCCCGTGATTTCAATGAAAACTGATGATGGCAGCCATTCACGATACGGTCCGTTAGGCCTTTTGGCTCAAAGGTTTCGGCAGGAAGCCGACCCATGCTCGAGACCTTGCGCAGCGGAGACTGGCTTAACCCGAGCCGCATGCGGCTGTGGGCAATCGCGGTGCTGATCGCGTCGCTGGCCGGGATCGTCTGGCTCGCGGCGACGGCGAACGGGCTGAACGACTACCAGGGCCGCCCCCTCGGCACAGACTTCTCCAACATCTACTTCGCCGGCAGCTACATCGTGGAAGGCCGCCCCGCGGCGCCGTTCGATCCGCTGCTGCAGCATGGGCGGGCGCAGCAGATCTTCGGCGAGGCGACGCCGCGCTACGGCTGGCACTATCCGCCGTTCTTCCATTTCGTCGCGGCGCCGCTCGCGACGCTGCCGTATCTGCTGGCGCTGTTCGTCTGGCAGGCCGCGACGCTGGCGCTTTATCTGTGGGCGATCCGGTCCATCACACGCTCCATCCCTCCCCCGCAGGGGGAGGGTGGCGAGCAGCAAAGCTGCGAGCCGGGTGGGGCCTTCGCTTCCGGCGCTGTCCCCCCACCCGGTCGCCTTCGGCGACCACCCTCCCCCTTCGGGGGAGGGATCATTCTCCTCCTCGCGCTCGCCTTCCCGGCGGTGTTCGTCAATCTCGGCCACGGCCACAACGGCTTCCTCACCGCGGCGCTGATCGGCTTCGCGCTGCTATCGCTCGACCGCCGGCCGGTCGTCGCCGGCATCCTGTTCGGCCTGCTCGCCTACAAGCCGCAGTTCGGACTGCTGATCCCGCTGGTGCTGCTCGCCACGGGGCGATGGCGCGCGCTCGTCGCAGCCGCCGCGACCGTCGTCGCATTGACGCTCGCCGTCACGCTCGCGTTCGGCGTGGAAACCTGGCGCGCGTTCTTCGCCTCCGCGCCGTTTACGCGCGCCGTCCTCGAACAGGGCGGGCCTGGCTGGCATCTGATCCAGAGTGTGTTCTCGTTCGTGCGCATGTGGGGCGGACCGGTCCCCCTCGCCTATGCGGCGCAAGGCGCGCTGACGCTCGGCCTCGCAATGTCGCTCGTATGGCTGTGGCGCTCCCGCGCCGACTTCGAACTCAAGGCGGCAGCGCTTTGCCTCGCGACGCTGCTCGCGACGCCCTACAGCATGGACTACGACATGATGGCGCTCGCTCCCGCGATCGCATTTCTCGTCGTGCACGGGCTACGGCGCGGCTTCGGCGGTTACGAAATCAGCGCGCTCGCGGCGCTGTGGATCGTGCCGCTGATCGCGCGCAGCATCGCGCAAGCGGCGCTGATCCCGCTCGGCGTCATCGTGATGCTCGCGATGCTCCTGATCGTTCTGCACCGCGCGCGCAGCGATGTCGCGACCGCACCGATCGCGGCGCCAGCCGAATAATGGGTGCCGCCGGTGCCGATTTTGCGCTAGTCTCGCCTCCAACAAACAGCGGCGCGGCGGAATGATGTTTCGCGCCGGTCGCGCGCGAGAGTTGGAATAACTCCAGCGTTCACGATTCGGTGCGTTGAATACTTTTTGTCGAAGACCGTCGCGAGCCGGTCTTGCAACGGTCACGCCTGACGCCTTTATCAGTACTGGCGGCGCGGGAGACTGCATGTACAAGCTCTACTCGATGCAGCGGTCGGGGAATTGCTACAAGGTGCGGCTCGCGCTGGCGCAGCTCGGCATTTCCTACGACATCGTCGACGTCGACATCCTGAAGGGCGAAGCGCGCACGCCGGATTTCCTCGCGATGAATCCGGGCGGGCGCGTACCGGTGCTCGAAGTCGCGGCCGGCCGTCACATCGCCGAGTCGAACGCGATCCTGTGGTACATCGCGGGCGGCACGCCGCTCGCGCCGGAGGACCGCATCGACCGCACCTCCGCGCTGCAATGGATGTTCTTCGAGCAGAACAGCCTCGAGCCCTATCTCGGCGCCGCGTTCTTCTGGCTCACGCTGGTCAAGGGCGGACGTGAACTACAGGTGCACGCGCTCGAAGACTGGATCGAGAAGGGCTATCAGGCGTTCGCCGTGATGGAGAAGCATCTCGCGACGCACGACTTCATGGCCGCCGGCCACTACACCATCGCCGACATCGCGCTCTACGCCTACACGCACCTCGCGCACGAATGCGATTTCGAGCTCGCGGCCTTCCCAGCGATCCGCGCCTGGCTCAACCGCGTCGTCGATCAGCCCGGCCACGTCCCGATGGACTGGCATCCCGTCGCCGAAGCGGTGGAGTGAGAATCGCTCGCATTCGCATCTGCTATCGCGCGTAAGTGCAGCCGCAACGCCGTGTCACGTGGCGTGTAACCTAACGTTGCGTTACGCACTCCCCGCCGGCGCTCATTCTTTCCGCACA
>DATEKY010000504.1:0-2720 GCA_035277225.1 Xanthobacteraceae bacterium | reverse complement strand
TGAAGGGCATGGCGCCCGCCGGTCAGGACTAAAGAGTATCTACGCCTTCGGATCGGGAGCCTTCTTCTTCCCGAACAGCTCTTTGACGTTGTCCCACAGCTCGATCTTGGCGCCGTGCTTGTTCATGATGAAGGCCTGCTGGATCACCGAGAGCGTGTTGTTCCAGGCCCAGTAGATCACCAGGCCGGCGGAGAAGCCCGCCAGCATGAAGGTGAAGATCAGCGGCATCCAGTCGAAGATCATCTTCTGCGTCGGATCCGGCGGCGCCGGATTGAGCTTCATCTGGAACCACATCGTGATGCCCATCACGATCGGCCAGAAGCCGAGATGCAGGAACGCGCCGATCACCGGAATGATCGTCGGATCGTACGGGATCAGGCCGAACAGGTTGAACAGGTTGGTCGGATCGGGCGCGGAGAGGTCCTTGATCCAGCCGTAGAACGGCGCATGGCGCATCTCGATGGTGACGAACAGCACCTTGTAGAGCGCGAAGAACACCGGGATCTGCACCAGGATCGGAAGACAGCCCGCGAGCGGATTGATCTTCTCCTTCTTGTACAGCTCCATCAGCGCCTGCTGCTGCTTCATCTTGTCGTCGCCGTAGCGCTCGCGGATCGCCATCATCTCGGGCTGAACCGCCTTCATCTTCGCCATCGAGGCGTAGGACTTGTTGGCGAGCGGGAAGAACAGCAGCTTCACCAGCACGGTGACGATCAGGATCGCGAGGCCGAAATTGCCGGTCCAGCGGAAGAAGTAGTCGATCGCTTTGAACATCGGCTTGGTGATGTAATAGAACCATCCCCAGTCGATCAGGCGGTCAAAGCGATCAAGGCCGAGCGCCTCCTGGTAGGCGTCGATGGTCTGCACTTCCTTGGCGCCGGCAAACAGGCGGAAGTCGGCTGCGCCGCTCGCGCCGGGCGCGATGGTCTGCGCGTCGAGCAGATAATCCGCCTGATAGGTCTTCGCCGTTCCGGCGGTGCCGGCCGAGTAGGCGGCCTGTACGCTGGCCTTGGTGTCCGGGAGGAGCGCCGCTGCCCAGTACTTGTCGGTGAAGCCGAGCCAGGCGTTGGTCGACTTGAAGCGGATTTCCTTCTTCTCCTCGACGTTCTTGTAGCTGTCTTCCTTCAGGCCCTGCTCGCCGAGCACGCCGATATAGCCTTCGTGCAGGATGTAATAGCCTTCGGTCTTCGGCGTGCCGTGGCGGCGGACGAATGCGTAAGGCACCAGGGTGACCGGTGCGGCACCCTTGTTCACCACCTCGTCCTTGGCGGTGAACAGGTACTTGTCGTCGACCGCGATGGTGCGGCGGAACTCGAGCCCTTCGCCGTTGTCCCAGGTGAGCGTGATCGGCTTGCCCGGGGTGAGCGCGCCGGAGCCGTCCTGACGCCACACCGTCTCGGCGTTCGGCAGCTTCGCGGTCGTCCCCGCGCCGGCCACCCAGCCGAACTCGGCGTAGTAGGCATGCTCGGTCCCCAGCGGCGACAGCAGCACGATCGCGGGCGACTTCGGGTCGACCGTCTCGTGGTACTGCCTCAGCGCGAGATCGTCGATGCGCGCGCCCTTGAGCGCGATCGAACCCTTCACCAGCGGCGTCTCGACGGCGATGCGGGGACCTGCGGCGAGCACGGCTTCGCGGGTGAAGACCTGGCCGGTCGGCGAGGTCGGGGCGCCGGTCTGCGGCGCGCCGGGGACGGCCGTGCCGGGTGCGGCGGGGGTGCCGGGAGCACCGGGCGCCGACGCGGGCGGCTGGGCCTGCTTTTGCGCCTGCTGCTGGGCCTGCTGCTGCTGGCGCTGCTTCTCCATCTGCGGCATGCCGACGAAGTATTGCCAGCCGAACAGCACGATCCCCGAGAGAACGATCGCGAGGAGCATATTTTTCTGGTCGGTCATCTCTGCTCTCAGCCGCGCCGCTTGCCGACGCGTTTCAGGGCGCCCGCGAACTCGGCGGCGATGCGCTCAAAGGGAATTGCAAGCGCGGCGCGCCGGCCGATCAGGACGTAGTCGTGGCCGGCCTGCTCGGGTAGCGCGGCAGACAGGCGCACGACCTCGCGCAACCTGCGCCGCACGCGATTGCGCTCGACCGCGTTGCCGACCTTTTTCGATACCGTGAAGCCGACCCGCGAGGGTGCCGTATCGCCACGCGCGCGCGCCTGCAGGACGAATGCCGCGCCGGGTGCTTTTGCGCCAGCGGCCGCGGCGAGGAAATCCGCCCGTTGCTTCAGCCGCTGCATCGGATCTGCCGCGCGGGAGCGCGTCAGGCGCTCAGCCGCTTGCGGCCCCTGGCGCGGCGGGCTGCGAGCACCTTGCGGCCGCCGGTGGTGGCGGTGCGAGCGCGAAAGCCGTGGCGGCGCTTGCGCACGAGTTTGCTCGGTTGATAGGTCCGTTTCACGGCTCGGGAACTCCGCTGGTCACGGCCCCACGCTCTGACGTCGAGAGCGGCGGCGGATCGGGTAAAAATTGCGCTGAAACCGGCATTCGTGCCGGTGCTCGAGCTTGCGGGCTTATAAGGGAGGGGCGCGGTTCAAGTCAATGTAAACGGTGCCGTTGGCGGGGGGATGCCGCAGGGGACGGAAATCGAGGTTCTCCAATAACTTCACGCGGGCGCGAGGCGGCCGTTTCGGGGCCTCAAATGACGGTGAGAGCCCTTCGCGCGGTGGGGCGCTCGTGTATAGCTATCGGGACGGCACGACCCGTAGACCCGAACTGACCCGATGTCCCTC
>DATEKY010000503.1:0-5604 GCA_035277225.1 Xanthobacteraceae bacterium | reverse complement strand
GCCCCTGATGTTCGCGTATCTCGGGATCGCGCTGTTCGTCGACGGGATCGACGGCGCGCTCGCGCGCCACTTCGATGTCGCAAACCGGCTGCCGCGCTGGTCCGGCGACACGCTCGACCTCGTGGTCGATTTCACCACTTACGTGTTCGTACCCGCCTATGCGGTTGCGGCCGGCGGGCTGCTGCCGTCGCTCGCCGCCATTCCGCTCGCGATCGTCATCGTGGTGACCGGCGCTCTCTATTTCGCCGACCGCAGCATGAAGACCACGGACAATTATTTCAGCGGCTTCCCGGCAGTGTGGAACGCGCCGGCGTTCTATTTGTTCTTGTTGCGGCCCGATCCGTGGATTGCCGCGGCGGCGATTATCCTGCTCGCCCTGCTGACCTTTGTTCCGATTCCCTTCCTGCATCCATTCCGCGTGCGCCGCTTTCGCGCGTTGAGCGCGCTGCTGATTGTCGCATGGGCGGCACTTGCCGTCGTCGCGCTGGTCCGCGATATGTCGCCGGGGCCCTGGGTGACCGGCGCGCTGTGCGCCATCGCCCTTTATTTCCTCGGCGCCGGCCTCATGCGGCGCGCGGAAACGGAGTGAAATGTTCGACCTTCTCTACGACCCGAATGCTTGGGCGGCGCTCGTCACGCTCACCGCGCTCGAAATCATCCTCGGCATCGACAATATCGTGTTCATCTCGGTACTGGTCTCGCGCTGCTCGCCGCAAGACGCGAAGCGCGCGCGCCAGATCGGGCTCGCGCTCGCGCTGGTGTTCCGCATCATCCTGCTGTTCGGCCTGACCTGGCTGATGAAGCTGAGCTATCCGGTGATCAGCGCGCTCGGGCGCGATTTCTCCTGGCACGACATCATTCTCATCGTCGGCGGGCTGTTCCTGATCGCCAAGGCGACGCATGAGATCCACGCCGAGGTCGAGGCCGACGAGCCGGACGAAACCGGCGCCAAGGTCTATGCGGCCTTTTCGGTGATCGTGCTGCAGATCGTCGCGGTCGACCTGATCTTCTCGGTCGACTCGATCGTCACCGCGATCGGGCTCGCCAAGGATATCGAGATCATGATCGTCGCGGTCGTGCTGGCGATGATCGTGATGTATCTCGCCTCCGGCCCGGTCGCGCATTTCGTCGCGAACCATCCCACCACCAAGATGCTGGCGCTCGCCTTCCTGGTGATGATCGGCGTCGCGCTGGTGGCGGACGGCTTCGAGTTCCACATCCCGCGCGGCTACATCTATTCCGCGATGGCGTTCGCCGGCGCGGTCGAGGTCTTCAACGTGCTGGCCGGACGCAATCGCGCCCGTGCGCGCACCAGGCGTCAGGCCATGCGGGAGCGCCACGAATGAGCAAGATCCTGCTGATCACCGGCGCCGGCCGCGGCATCGGAGCGGCGACCGCGCGGCTTGCCGCTTCCCGCGGCTACGACGTCGCGGTCAACTATCTGCGCGACGAGAAGGCCGCGAATGATGTCGTCAGCGCGGTGAAGGCCGCGGGGCAACGCGCGGTCGCGATCCAGGGTGACATGGCGATCGAGGCCGACATCGCCCGCACCTTTGCGGCGATCGACAAGGAGCTCGGCCGCCTCACGCACCTCGTCTACAACGCCGGCTCGACCGGCGGGAATTCGCGGCTCGAGGCGGCCGACACCGCGATGATCCGGCAGGTGCTCGAGCTCAATGTGCTGGGCGCGCTGATGTGCGTGAAGGCCGCGATCCCGCGCATGTCGGCGCAGCAGGGCGGGCCGGGCGGTGCGGTCGTAATGCTCTCCTCGGTCGCAGCGACCTTGGGCAGTGCCGGCGAATATGTCTGGTACGCGGCCTCGAAGGGCGCGGTCGACTCGATGACCATCGGACTCGCCAGAGAACTTGCGGCCGACAAGATCCGCGTCAACGCGGTCGCGCCCGGCATCATCGCAACCGATATTCATCCGCCCGGCCGGCTCGAGCGGCTGGCGCCGCTGACCCCGGTGGGACGGGCGGGTACGCCCGACGAGATCGCCGAATCCGTGCTGTTCCTGCTCTCCGATGCGTCGTCCTACACCACCGGCACGGTGCTGCGCGTCTCGGGTGGGCGCTGATCGGCCCACCGCATTCACGCCTTGCACATTGGCTGCCGAAACCTATGATCCGCGCCGCGCGGCGGACGGTCCGCCGCTCAGTCTGAAGCAAGAAGCGGGAGAGCGTCATGGTTGCGGCAGTGCGGGTGCATAAGGCGGGCGGGCCTGAGGTTCTCACCTACGAAGAGGTCGATCTTCCGGCGCCGGGTCCCGGCCAGATCCGCATCAAGCAGGGCGCGATCGGCATCAACTACATCGACACGTACTTCCGCCAGGGCGCCTATCCGCCGCCGAACGGCTATCCGTTCATCGCCGGCAATGAAGGCTCCGGCGACGTGGTGGCGGTCGGCTCCGGCGTGACCGACATCAAGGTCGGCGACCGTGTCGCGGCCGTTGCGCCGCTCGGCGGCTACGCGGCCGAGCGCATCCTGCCGGCCGACCGCGCTGTGAAGGTGCCGTCGAACATTTCCCATGAGCAGGCGGCCGGCATGATGCTGAAGGGCATGACCGCCGAATATCTGCTGCGCCGCACCTTCAAGGTCGAGAAGGGCCACACCGTGCTGGTGCATGCCGCGGCCGGCGGCGTCGGCCTGATCCTGTGCCAGTGGGCCAAGCACCTCGGCGCGACCGTCATCGGCACCGTCGGCTCGAAGGACAAGGCGGAGCTCGCCAAGCAGAACGGCGCCGACCACACCATCCTCTACAAGGACGAGGATTTCGCCGCGAAGGTGAAGGACATCACCGGCGGCAAGCTGTGCGACGTGGTCTATGACGGCGTCGGCAAGACCACGTTCCCGGCCTCGCTCGACTGCCTTCGCCCGCTCGGCATGTTCGTCTCGTACGGCTCGGCGTCGGGTCAGATCGACGCGTTCAACATCAACATCCTGCAGTTCAAGGGCTCGCTGTTCGCGACCCGTCCGACGCTCAACCACTATGCGGCGAAGCGCGAGGACCTCGTTGCCATCGCGAAAGACCTGTTCGACGTGGTCGGCTCGGGCGCGGTGAAGATCGACGTCAGCGGCTCGTACGCGCTGAAGGATGCCCGCAAGGCGCACGAGGACCTGGAAGGCCGCAAGACCACCGGTTCGCTGATCCTGACGCCGTAGGTCTCTCGTCCCTTTCCCTCTCCCCGTGAAACGGGGAGAGGGAAGAAGGGACACCTGCCGCTTTTCACCGCAGTCGCCGCCGGAATTTGACGCCTTTCGTCCGGCGGCGTTTTGTTGGAACATGCGCGGACCGATTTGCAGAAGGTCGCGTATGGGCCGGATCACGACGCATGTGCTTGATACTGCGGCAGGAAAGCCTGCCGCGGGACTGAAGGTCGTGCTCACGCGGCTGGGCGGGACGCCGGAGGCGATCGCGACCGGCGTCACCAACAGCGACGGGCGGCTCGACCGGCCGCTGCTCGACGGCGCGGCGTTTGCGACCGGCACCTACGAGATCGTGTTCCACGTCGGCGACTATTTCCGCGCGTCGGGCGTCGCATTGCCGAGCCCGCCGTTCCTCGACGTGGTGCCGCTGCGCTTCGGCGTCGCCGAGGACGCGCACTACCACGTGCCGCTTTTGGTCTCGCCGTTCGCCTACTCGACCTACCGGGGCAGCTAGATGCGCGGTGAGGTGCGTTTCATCCGGCGCGGCAAGGTGGTGAAACTGCCGAACGTTTCGCCGACCTTGACCCTGCTCGATTATCTCCGCCTCACCGAGCGCGCGACCGGCACCAAGGAAGGCTGCGCCGAAGGCGATTGCGGCGCCTGTACGGTGGTGCTGCGCCGCCTGCGCGGCGACAAGCTGACCTACGAGCCGGTCAATGCCTGCATCCTGTTCGCCGCGCAGGCCGACGGCAGCGACGTCATCACGGTCGAGGACCTCGCACCCGGCGACCAGCTCCATCCGGTGCAGCAGGCGCTGGTCGACCATCACGGCTCGCAATGCGGCTTCTGCACGCCCGGCTTCGTGATGGCGCTGTTCGCGCTGCATCATCGCGCTGACGGCAAGCCGGCGGACCGCAACCAGGTGAACGACTGGATCGCCGGCAATCTCTGCCGCTGCACCGGCTACCGGCCGATCGTCGATGCCGGCGTTGCGGCCTGCGTCGCGCCCGCCAATGACCGGTTTTCCGCCGGGGAGGGCGACGCGCGGCGCGCGCTCGCCGAACTGAAGGACACCGACGACATTTTCGTCGGCACCAAAGAGCGTTTCTTCGCCGCGCCCGCCGGGCTCACCGCACTGGCGAAGCTATATATCGCCAATCCCGACGCCACCTTGGTCGCGGGCGCGACCGATGTCGGACTGTGGGTGACCAAGCAGCTGCGCGATCTGCCCAAGGTGATCTGGCTCGGCCGCGTGAAGAACCTCGACGAGATCGAGGACCGGCGCGATGCGGTGAGCTTCGGCGCGATGGTGACCTTGGCCGAGGCGATGCCCTATCTCGCGGCGATCGACCGCGACCTCGGCGAATTGCTGCGCCGCTTCGCCGGCAATCAGATCCGCACCGCCGGCACGGTCGGCGGCAACATCGCGAACGGCTCTCCGATCGGCGACCTGCCGCCTGCGCTGATCGCCCTCGGCGCGACCCTTGCGCTCCAGCACGGCGACCGGCCGCGCACCTTGCCGCTCGAGAACTACTTCCTCGACTACGGCAAGCAGGACCGCCGCCCGGGCGAGTTCGTGCGCCTCGTGCGCGTGCCGAAGTTTTCCGCCGAGGATCGTTTCCGCTGCTACAAGATCTCCAAGCGCTTCGACAGCGACATCTCCGCCGTGATGGGCGCCTTCAAGCTGCGCGTCGACGGCAGGCGCATCGCGGGCGCACGCATCGCCTTCGGCGGCATGGCGGCGATCCCGAAACGCGCGAGCCGCGCCGAGAAGGCGCTGATCGAGAAATATCTCGACCGCCCGCAGGACTGGGAGGAGGCGATCGCGCTGCTCGCCGAGGACTTCAAGCCGATCGATGATCTGCGCGCGAGCGCCGCGTACCGCCTCGAGGTCGCGCGCGCGCTCTTGCGCAAGGCGTTGACCGAGATCGGCGGCGCGTCGTCGCGTCAGACCCGCATCACAGGCTTCAGGGAGGCGGCCGATGTCGGCGCTGCCTGACCGCCGGGACGAGGAACTGCGGCTGCGCGTCGTGCGCCGCGCGATGCGGCACGACTCCTCGCCCAAGCATGTCGCGGGCAGCGCCACCTTCATCGACGATATCCGCGAGCCGGAAGGCCTGCTGCATATCGCGGTCGGCGGCGCGCCGGTCGCGAGCGGACAGTTGCTCGGCGTCGACCTCGACGCGGTGCGCGCCGCGCCCGGCGTGGTCGCGGTGCTGACCGCGGCCGACATCCCGGGCAAGAACGACGTCAGCCCGATCGCCGGCGACGATCCGGTTTTCGTCGACGGCAAGATCGAGTTCTTCGGCCAGGTCGTGTTCGCCGTGGTGGCGCAGACGCGCGAGCAGGCGCGCAAGGCAGCGCGGCTTGCCAAGATTGAAGCCGCGGTCGGGACCCCGCAGGTGTCGGTAGACGATGCGCTCGCCGCCGAGACGCGCATCCTGCCGGACTACAGCT
>DATEKY010000502.1:0-2387 GCA_035277225.1 Xanthobacteraceae bacterium | reverse complement strand
CTTCGAGCAGCGCGACGTGATCCGCGAGTTGCAGGTCGCGTTCGGCAAGGTGCCGGATGGCAATCCGGACGCGGATTTGCTCGAACAGGTGCGGCACAAGGTTGAGGAGGGAAAGAAGCCCTAGCAGCGACCGGCTTGCTGCATGCAAAACTCCCGACCAGGCCGATCGACGCGGAAGGTCTCGATGAAGCCGCCCTTGCGCTGCGTGACGTAGACGGTCTTCCCGTCCGGTCCGCCGAACGCCAGATTGGTCGGCTCCTTCGCCTGGAGCGAAATTTCGCGCAACTGGGTTCCGTCCGGCGCGAGCACCGCGATGGTGCCTTTCAGGATGCGTGCGACGTAGATGCGGCCGTCGATGTCAGTGCGCAGGCCGTCGAGGCTGAAGTCGGGAAATTTTTTGAAGAGCCGCGGCGCGGTGAGCTGCGATCCGTTCACCGTGTAAGTCCAGATTTCGCGGGTCTCGGACTCACCCACGTAAAGCGTCTTTTCGTCGGGACTAAGATCGATGCCGTTCGCCGTGCCCATGGCGCGCGTCGTCTGCATTACCTCGCCCGCGCCGACGTCTCCCGCCGGAACGATGCGCCACACTTGTCCGTTACGGCGCTTCCAGTGCGGATCGCTGGCGTAGATCGTGCCGTCGCGCGCGATCGCCATGTCGTTCGGCTGATTGAAGCGGTCGGAGTGAAAATAGACACGCGGCTCGCGCGCGCCATCGAACACGAAGATGTTGTGGCCCTTGTAGTCGGCGACGAACATGCGGTTGCCGGCAAAGCGGATCGATACGCCGATGCTGCCCGACGGAAGATCGGCGAACAGCTCCGATTGCGTCGCGCCGGGCGCGAGCCTGCCGATCGTGCCCTGGCGGCGGAAGTTCACCGCATAGAATACGCCGGCCGCATCGACTGCCGGTCCTTCGATGCCGAAGGTGTATTCGTCGCCTGTGAGGCGCTTGCTCTCGAACAGCGGCTGCGCGGCCGCGGCTGTGGCGAGCGCGATGCTAAAGATCGCGAAACTTAGCGAGCGGCACGTAATAGCCATCGCGGTCGAGACAATCTCCGTTGAGGTAGCGATCCGCTGGACGATAAATACGGCCGAAGCCGGGCTTCTCCTTCGGCTTCGGGTCGGTGACCGTCACTGCGGTCTGATTCGGCAGGGAACCGCAACTTTTGCCGGCGCGATTGAACACCACTGCCGGGCCCGTGATGCGTTTGCGCGTGCCCGGCACCATGTCGGCAACGAACGCATCGAGCGTTTCCAGCGTTCGTCGGTAGCTCTCGGTCGCGAGCAGCTCCGCTCCGTTCGCCGGCATGATTTTCCCGACGCCCCTGCCCCAGACGCGCTCGTCCATCCGTCCGGCCCCAGGCATGCCGGGATAGATCCACGCGTCCTGCGCCAGCATGAAACGCAACGCGGCCTCGTCCTTCTGCGGATCCGTCATCGCGGGCTTGATGTCAAAACCGGAGTGGCAGCCGGCGCAACGCCGTTCGATCAGCTCGGTACGCATCCGCGTCAGGCGTTTGCGGCTCTCGGCATTGCCGAGCACCATGCGCACCAACTCGTTGATCTCTCCGGGCGTGCGCAGACCGCACGGCAACGGGCTCGCGGCGCGCTCCGCCGGCTCGGCGTCGATGCGGACGACGGTCTGGTTCTTGTCCTCGGTGAGCCAGATCGCGCCGTCGGAGGCGACCGTCATGCCGACCGGCGCGCCCCGCGGGCGCACGCCTGTCACCTTGTGCCAGTCGCCGATCAGCTCGATCGGCTGCGCGGCCGCGACCTCTCCTTCGCGCTCGGTGCGGAAAGTGCGCGGCGCCGCGGTGCAGCTGACATTATAGTGGACCGGCGGCGGCTGGATTTGCGGGAAGCCGCGTTCGTCAACGTCGTAATAGACGACGCGGCTGCCGGTCGGCCGGTAGCCATGCAGGCCGACGATGAGCTTGCCGGCGAGCTCGGGAAACTTCGTGCCGTCGTAGTACAGCATGCCGAGCGGCGCGCCGTGCGGCGCTAGCAGCGAATGCGGTCGGCGGTAGCGCGCGGCATCGCTGCACAGATTGCGATATGCGCCGGCCTCGAGGAACACGGCGTATTCCGCGCTCGCCGTCGTGAAATCGTAGCAATACGGCCAGCCGTAATGGCGGCCAGACTCGAGCGCGTTGATCTCCTCGTTCGGTCTGTCGGCGTCGGGCAGGTCGCGCGCGTTCTCGGCCTGCAGCAGTGCGAAGCCCTCGTCGGGAAAGCGTGGATGTGCGGCGAGCGCCATCGAGTTGCGCAGGCCCCGCGCGAACACCTGGTGCGGCGGGTTCTTCTCGCCCGGGCGCAGCGCGGGGAAAAATCCACCGGCCGGGGGTGAGAACATCCACAGCGCGGCGAGCGGCGAAGCGCCCTCGCCG
>DATEKY010000501.1:0-4705 GCA_035277225.1 Xanthobacteraceae bacterium | reverse complement strand
GCGCTGGTGAAGCAGAACCCGGGCAAATTCACCTACGGCTCGTCCGGGCTCGGCTCGATCCTTCATCTGTGCGGCGAGCAGTTCAAGGCGCTCGCCGGCGGGCTCGACATCGTGCACGTGCCCTATCGCGGCTCGGCGCCGATGATGGGCGATCTGGTCGCCGGGCAGATCAGCATGGCGTTCGACGCAACGCCGACCGCGCTGCCGCAGGCGCAATCCGGCGCGATCCGTGCGCTCGGCGCCGGTATGGCGGAGCGCATGCGCGTGATGCCCGAGCTGCCGACGTTGCAGGAGCAGGGCCTGCAGGGTTTCGAGTGCTACACCTGGAACGCGATCCTGGCGCCGGCCGGCACGCCGGCGTCGATCGTCGACAAGCTCGCCGACGCGATCAGGAAGAGCCTGGACGATCCGGCGGTATTCAGGCGGCTGCAGGAGGCCGGCGTCGACCCGACGCTCGGCCGCGGCCCGAAGAAGACCGCGGAGTTCATCAAGGCGGAGCTCGCCAAATGGGCGCCGATCATCAAGATGTCGGGCGCGGTGGTGAATTGAGGCAATGGCCGCGCCGGTGCTGCGGCCGGCGCGGGGAGTTCAGGAGGCGATATGGCACGGCGCACGATGGGGGATTCCCGCTCGGAGGCCGAGAAGGCGTTCAAGGCGGCGACCACCAAGCCGCCGGAGCTGCCGGCGGCAGCGGCGCCGTCGTTGCCCGGCGTCAAGGAAACGGTGTCGCTGCGCATCGACCGCGACGTGCTCGACTTTTTCCAGGCCGACGGACCGGGCTGGCAGGACCGCATCAACGCCGCGCTGCGCCGGGCGGCGGGGAAGTAACACTCAGCGATGCGGCCCGATGTGGTGCTGCATCCCGGTGATCGCCGTGTCGAGATAGGAGAGCGGCCGCCAGAGATAATAGAGCGGGCGGCCGTAGGTCTCGGGATAGATGACGTAGGTGCGCTTGTCGCGATCCCACGTCTCGGCGTGCGATTGGCGAAACGCGACGTAAGCGCCGGCATAGAGCAGCGCCGTGAGCAGCACGAGGCCGAGCACGCGCGCCGGCGCAGCGCGTCGGCCGGCCATGCCGGCCTTGGCGCCGAGATAGGCTTGTGCGAGCGGATTGCCCTGTTCGGCGCTGCGCGTCAGCCATTGCTTCGCCTGGACCGGATCGGCGTCGACGCCGACTCCCATGTGCAGCGCGACGCCGATCATCAACTGTGCGCCAGGATGCCCTCGGCTCGCGGCCTCGCGGAAATACGCGGCGGCGCGCGGCGGATCGCGCGGCGTGCCGCGCCCTTCGTGATAGATCGTGCCGAGGCGCGTCATCGCCGCTGCGTTGCCCTGCGCGGCGGCTAGCTCGGACCATTGCCGCGCGATCACGTCATCCTGTTCCGTGTTGCGCTCGAAATGGATGCGGCCCATGGCGTCCTGCGCATCTTCGTGGCCCTGCTGCGCGGCCGAGCCGAGAAGCTGCAGCGCCTCGTCGATCTGACCCGCTTCCTCGCAGAGCAAACCAAGCGCGCAAAGCGAGTTGGGCCAGCCGTCCTTGGCGGCTTCGCCAAACCAGCGACAGGCTTCGGGCATATCGCCGTCCTGAAGCGCCAGAACGCCGAGGTTGTGCTTCGCCTTGGGCAGGCCTAGCTCCGCGGCGCGGCGAAACCAGTTTTGCGCTCCAGCGCGGTCGCCGACCGCGATCAGCGATCGCGCGAGCTCGTTCTGCGCCTCGGCGTCGCCGGCTTCGGCTTTTCGCAGCATTTCTGCCGGCGCGTCAGGCATCGGTGCGCTCGCAACCTTGTGCGCTTGCTCGCCATTTTCCCTTGGGTCATTGCATGATGGCACGGCGGGCAACCGCGTGGAACCTTGCGCCGGGACCCGCCCGTTCACCCTGCCGTGAAACTTTGCCGGCGCTGCCGCAGGTTCGTCACCGTGGCGCCTTCATTGGCGGCGAAGCCATCGCGCTTCACGGACAGAAGGGACGATGATGACACGGGTTTCAGTATTGGCGGGCGTACTCGTTGCGGCGCTCGGGCTGCCGCTGGCGGCGCAGGCGCAGGGGGTTCCGGGCGGCGCAGCGCACGGATTTCATGAAGGCAACCGGATCGCCGGACCGGTCGGCGCGGTGGTCGGCACCGCGGTCGGCGGCGTGATCGGCGGCGTCGAGGGCGTGCTCGGCATCAACCAGCGGCCTGCCGCCTATACGGTCTACGACGAGGCGCCGCCGCCGTCGTACCGTCACCGCAAGGTCTATCGCGCCAAGGTGAAGCGCATGCGTCGTGCGGCACGCGTGCATCGCGCGCCGCGCGGGCCCGCGCCGGGCTACGTGCAGTAATCGCGGCTGCGTCGGGCGGATTACGCTCCGCTAATCCGCCCTACGGACCTTGTTCTTTCCGAAACGTCGGCAGGCCGATGCCGATGGCGTCGAAGCCGCCGTCGACCGCCAGCGTCTGCCCGGTGATGTAGCTCGCGCGCTCCGAGCACAGGAAGAAGATCGCCTCGGCGAGCTCCTCCTCGAGCCCGTAGCGGCCGAGCGGGATCGCGTCGTGATAGTCGGCGCGGATCGCCGCCGAGTGCACCGCCTTCGCCATCGCGGTATCGACCGGGCCGGGCGCGACCGCGTTCACCCGAATGCTGCGCACCGACAGCTCGAGCGCGAGCTGCTTGGTCAGGTGATCGAGCGCCGCCTTGCTGGTGCCGTAGGCGATGCGCAGCGCCGAGGCGCGCAGCCCCGAGATCGACGTGATGTTGACGATCGCGCCGCCGCTGCGCATCAGCGGCACGGCCGCCTTGATCATCAGGAACGGGCCGGTGAGGTTGACGTCGAGCGTGCGCTGGAATTCGGCAAGCGACGTGTCGAGCGCCGGCTTGAACACCGCGTGGCCGGCGTTGTTGACGAGCGCATCGAGCGTGCCGAAGCGCGCCTTCACCTCGGCGGCGGCTGCCTCGATCTGATCGGGCAGCGCGACGTCGCACCTGAGCGCGAGCGTGCGCTCCGGTTCATTCAGCGCGGCGACGGCGCGCGCAAGCGTGTCGCCGTCGATGTCGAGCAGCGCCACGCGAAAGCCGTCGGCGAGAAAGCGTTTCGCGGTGGCGAGCCCGATGCCGCGCGCGGCGCCGGTGACGAGGGCGGATTTGGGGGACATGGGGTCTCCTCGTAGGGCGGATTAGCCTTGTCCCCGCGAAAGCGGGGACGAAGGCGTAATCCGCCATGTTGATCGCGTAACGGCGGATTACGCTTCGCTAATCCGCCCTACATCCTCGTATGCTAGTCTGGCAGAATGCCGAACTATCGTCGTGCCTTCGTCCCCGGCGGATGCTGGTTCTTCACGCTGACCCTGCTGCAGCGCCGACAAACTCTGCTCGTCGAGCATATCGACGTGCTCCGCTCCGCCATGTCGGAAACACGGAGGACGTATCCGTTCGAAATCGATGCGATCGTGGTGTTGCCCGATCACATCCACGCCGTTCTGACCCTTCCCGACGGTGATGCGGACTTTTCGACGCGATGGCGCCTGGTCAAGTCGCGTTTCGCGAGGGCGTTGCCGAAGGGAGAAAGATTGAGCGCCGTGCGCCAGGCGCGCGGCGAGCGAGGCATCTGGCAGCGCAGGTTCTGGGAGCATCTTATCCGCAATGATGCCGATTACGCGCGTCACGTCGAGTATTGCTACATCAACCCGGTCAAGCATGGGCTCGTGGGCCGCGTCCAGGACTGGCCGCATTCGTCGTTTCATCGCGACGTGCGGCGGGGGATTTTCCCGCTCGACTGGGCGGGCGACGCCGACGTCGCGGGCGAGTTCGGCGAGGCGTCGTAGTCGTAGGGCGCAATAGCGAAGCGTATTGCGCCGCAGGCAAGACGGCGGATTACGCTTCGCTAATCCGCCCTACGGCCAATCCGCGCTACAGCGCCTTGATCTCGACCTTGCGGAACTTGATCACGCCCTTGTCGTTGGCGACGCCGGCCGCGTCCTTGTTGCCGAGCCCGTGCTGCAGCGCGATCTTGCCGCTCGCGTGCTTGGTGTCCTTGGCGTTGTCGACGGTCTTCTTCCCGTTCACCGTCACGGTGAACGTCCCATCCTTGGCGACGATCTCCATCACGTTCCACTGGCCCACGGTCTTCGGCATCGGGTCGACCTTGGCGATGCCGACGATCGCGCCGGTGGCGTAATCCTTCTCGGGACGGTCGTCCCAGATGTTCACCTCGTAGGCGCTGGTCGCGGTGATCTTCTCCGGATCGGTCGAGCGGATGAAGATGCCGCTGTTGGCGTCGGGGCCGGCCCAGAATTCCACGCGAAGCTGGAAGTTGCCGTAGGAATTCTTCGTCACCAAAAAGCCGTTGCCCTTGTCGGCGACGATGCCGTCGCTCTCGATGCGCCAGTTGGCGTCGCCGACCTTGTTGAAGCTGTCGAGGCTCTTGCCGTCGAACAGCGCGGTCCAGCCTTCCTGGGCGGACGCGGGCGCGCAGGCGAGGGCGAAGCCGAGCAGAACGAGCGCGAACGCGGTGACCGAACGCTTCATGAGTATCCTCCCGATGCTTGTTGTCGTGACGGGTCGGCCGCCAGCGTAGCAGCAGCGCGGCTCCTGTAAACAACAGGAAAAATACAGGGCCCCGCCGCCGTTCACCGACTGTTGTTCTCCGCCAGCTCGGCCAACCGCTCGTCGACAACGAAGGCCTGGAGCGCCTTGGCGTAGTTGGCGACGAGCTGCGACAGCTGCGCCG
>DATEKY010000500.1:0-5848 GCA_035277225.1 Xanthobacteraceae bacterium | reverse complement strand
GCCTTCGCTGTCGCTTCGGCGGGCTCCTCACCATGAGCTTCTCTACTCCGCGGCCTGCGCGTTCTCCGCGTCGAGGAAGCCGCCGGACTGGCGCTGCCACAGCGCCGCATAGTGGCCGCCGGCGCGCAAGAGCTCGCCATGCGCGCCCTGCTCGACGATGCGGCCATGATCGAGCACCACCAGCCGGTCCATGCGCGCGATGGTCGAGAGCCGGTGCGCGATCGCGATCACGGTCTTGCCGGCGATCAGCGTGCCGAGACTTTGCTGGATCGCGGCTTCCACTTCGCTGTCGAGCGCGGAGGTCGCCTCGTCGAGCACGAGGATCGGGGCGTCCTTCAGGATCACGCGCGCGATCGCGATGCGCTGGCGCTGCCCGCCCGATAGCTTCACGCCGCGCTCGCCGACCTGCGCGTCGTAGCCGCGCCGGCCGCGCCAGTCCTCCAGATCGAGGATGAACTCATGCGCGTGCGCCAGCCGCGCGGCGTTCTCGATCTCGGCATCGCTAGCATTCGGCCGGCCGTAGCGGATGTTGTCGCGGATCGAGCGGTGCAGCAGCGAGGTGTCCTGCGTGACGACGGAAATCTGCGCGCGCAAGCTTTCCTGCGTGACGCGCGCGATGTCCTGCCCGTCGATCCGGATGCGGCCGTCCTCGATGTCGAAGAAGCGCAGCAGCAGATTGACCAGGGTCGACTTGCCGGCGCCGGAGCGGCCGACCAGCCCGACTTTCTCGCCCGGCTTCACCGTCAGGCTGAGGCCGTCGATCACGGCGAACGGGCGCGCCAGCCCGTCTTCGTCGATCAACGCCTCGCGGCCGTAGCCAAAGCGCACGTCCTCGAAGGCGATCTCGCCGCGCGTTACCGCCAGCGCGGCGGCGCCCGGCGTATCGGTCAGTCCGATCGGGCGCGCGATCGTCATCATGCCTTCCTGCACCACGCCGATGTTCTCGAAGATCGTGGTGATCTGGTAGGCGACCCAGCCGGCCGCGTTCACGATCTGCCAGGTCAGCGGGATCGCCATCGCGACCACGCCGACCTCGATGCGTCCCTGCGTCCACAGCAGGATCGCGAGCCCGCTGGTGCCGGTGACGAGGCCGGCATTGAGCGTGGTCAGGGAGAACGAGAACGCGGTGTTCAGCCGCAGCGAGCGGTGGAAGCGGCCGGTGTGCTGCTCCAGCGCCTCGCGCACATAGGCGTCCTCCTCGCGTGCGCGGGCGAACAGCTTCACGGTCAGGATATTGGTGTAGCTGTCGACGATGCGCCCGGTGAGCAGCGAGCGCGATTCCGACATTTCCTTGGAGCGGTCGCGCATGCGCGGCACGAACAGCCGCAGCAGCACGAGATAGCCGCAGAACCACAGCGTGATCGGAATCGCGAGCCACGGATTGGCGGTGCCGAGCAGCAGCGCGGCGCTGGTGCCGTAGACCAGGATGTACCAGACGCCGTTGATCAGCGCGACGACGGTCTCGCGGATCGCCGGTCCGGTCTGCATCACGCGGTTGGCGATGCGTCCGGCGAAGTCGTTCTGGAAGAACGCCCAGGATTGCCGCACCACGTGCCAGTGGTTCTGCCAGCGGATACGGTTCGAGACGTTGGCGGCGATCGCCTGGTTCGATAACAGGTTTTGCGTCGCGATCGCGGCCGGGCGCACGAACAGCAGCAGCAGCGCCATCCCGAGCAGCATCCAGCCATAGTCGGCGAACAGCGTCTTCGGATCCGCGGCAGTGACCAGCGTGACGATGCGGCCGATGAAGATCGGCACCATCGTGTCGAGCACCGCGACGGTGAAGCCGGCGACGAACAGTGCCGCGAACAGGAGCTTCGCCTGGCGCGCGAAATGCCAATAGAACGCCACGAGCCCAGCCGGGGGCTCGGCGGTCTCGCTGATGGCGGTCGGCCTCAACAGCCGTTCGAACAGTGCGAACATGTCAGCTCACATCAGGCGCGCCCGCGCGGTCGCACGACGACCCCGGCGCAATCCGTATATTGGGACGAAACGGAGCGCGCGCTCGGGCGCGACTCGTGTCCTGGTTAACATTGGTTTGCGCCGTTCTAGGCCGCGGCGGACCGCTTGTCACATGACTTCTGGTAATGGCGGCTATTTCGCCGGCGTCAGGCGCAGCAGCTTGCCGTTGCTGCTGTCGGTGAGCAGCCAGAGCGCGCCGTCGGGTCCCTGCCGAACGTCGCGGATGCGCTCGCGCAGATTGGTCAGCAGCCGTTCTTCCCGGGTGACCGTCTCGCCGTCGAGCTCGAGCCGCACCAGCATCTGCGCGGCGAGGGCGCCGACGAACAGGTTCCCCCTCCACCCGGCGAACAGGTCGCCGGTGTAGAACGCCATGCCGGAGGGCGCGATCGACGGTACCCAGTACTTGATCGGCTGCTCCATGCCGGCTTTCGCGGTCGCCTCGTGGATCTTGGCGCCGGAATAATCGATGCCATAGCCGATCACCGGCCAGCCGTAGTTCTTGCCCGCGAGCGGAATGTTGACCTCGTCGCCGCCGCGCGGGCCGTGCTCGTGCTCCCACAGCTTTCCGGTTTGCGGATGCAGCGCCGCGCCCTGGCTGTTGCGGTGGCCGTAGCTCCAGATTTCGGGCTTGGCACCCTTGCGGTCGGCGAACGGATTGTCCGGCGGCACGCCACCGTCGGGCGTGACGCGCACGATCTTGCCGATGTGATTGGCGAGGTTCTGCGCCTCGTCACGGTAGGTGAAGTGATCGCCCATCGTGAGCCACAGGTTGCCGTCGCGGCCCTGCACGATGCGGCAGCCGTAATGGTTGCCGCTCGAGAGCGGCCCCTCCTGGCGGAAGATCACTTTGACGTCGTCGAGCTTCGGTGTGTCGCCGTCGTTGAGCTTCGCGCGCGCCATCGCGGTGCGTCCGCCGCCCGCGGCCGGCTCCGCGTAACAGAAATAGATCGTCTTGTTGGTGGCGAACTCTCGGTCGAGCACGACATCGTGCAGGCCGCCCTGTCCCGAGGCGCGCACTGTGGGCACGCCCGTCAGTGCGGGCGAGAGCTTGCCGTCGCGCGCAACCATGCGCAGGCGGCCCGGCCGCTCGGTAACCAGCATGCGCCCGTCCGGCAGGAATGCGAGGGCCCACGGATTGGTCAGCCCGCTCGCGATCGTCTCGACGCTGAGGTTGCCGGCGCTGGAGGGAAAGGTCTGCGCTGCCGCGGGCGCGATGCCGCATGCCATCGCGAGTGCGACCCAGTGCGTCTTCATCGGGAATCCTTCGCTCACGATCCTCAAAGACCGCATACGCGAAAGTATCAGAAAAGTTGCCCCGCCCGGGCGGCGCTCATTGTCACGGCGGTGAGCACGACCGCGATCGAGAAGACCAGCGACAGGGTCGCGATCAGCGCGGGAAACGGTCCTTGGTGGGGCGTGCGCTCATCGCGCGGCGCGACCGCGAAACCGGAGGGGGTGGGCTCTTTGAACATCGTCGTCTCTGGGCATCAAGCCTTTGCATGAACCTTCCACCGCGCCCTGGTTCCCACCGTCACATATCACGGCGGACTGCGGCGAACCTGTTGAGGAATAACGGCAAACCCGTGATTTATGGTTAACGAGTGGTTAACGCCGGGGTCCGCAGCCGCGGCTGCCGGGGAGGAGTCTTCCGCCCAAACCGCTTCGGAGCGAACGCTTTGCCCATCCGCGGTCGATCTTTGAAACACACTCGCGCGCGCGCCGAACTAGGCTAAGCTCCCGCAAAAGTGAGGGAGATCCAGGGATGAGAGTGTTGCTCGCCGCGCTTGTCGGCATCGTGGGAGTTTGCGCCGCGCAGGCGCAGCCTTACCCGTCACGCCCGATCACGCTGGTCGTGCCCTTCGCCGCCGGCGGGCCGACCGACACGGTGGCGCGCATCATCGGCGAGCGCATGCGCCAGTCGCTCGGGCAGCCCATCGTGATCGAGGCCACCACCGGTGCGGCCGGCTCGATCGGCGTCGGCCGCGTCGCGCGCGCGGCGCCCGACGGCTATACGATCGGCATCGGCCACGTCGGCACCCACGTCGTCAACGGCGCAATCTATCCGCTCAATTACGATCTGCTGAAGGATCTCGATCCGGTCGCGCTGCTCCCGGCCAATCCGCAGCTCATCGTCACCGGACCGAAGGTACCGGCAAAGGATCTGAAGGAGCTGGTCGCCTGGGTGAAGGCGAACCAGAGCAAGATCACCGGCGGCACCGCCGGCAACGGCAGCGCGTCGCATGTCGCGGCGATCTATTTCCAGCAGATGACCGGCACCAACTACACGCTGGTGCCCTATCGCGGCACGGGTCCTGCGATCCAGGACCTGATCGCGGGCCAGATCGACTTCATGATCGACCAGTCGTCGAACTCGCTGCCGCATGTGCAGAACGGCAAGCTGCGCGCCTTCGGCGTCACGGCCGCCAAGCGCCTGCCCTCCGCGCCGGAGATTCCGAGCGTGGACGAGGCAGGCCTGCCCGGATTCCACATCTCGATCTGGCACGGCCTGTGGGTGCCGCATGGCACGCCGAAGGAGGCGATCGAGAAGCTGACCGCCGCCGCGCAGGACGCGATGGCCGATCCGGCGGTGCAGAAGCGCCTCGGCGACCTCGGCCAGGAAATCCCGCCGCGCGAGCGGCAGACGCCGGAAGGCCTGCGCGCGCACCAGACCGCCGAAATCGAGAAGTGGTGGCCGATCATCAAGGCCGCTAACATCAAGCCGGAATAACAAGCGTCGCGCGACGCCGGGAGGCGCCCGAACAAGAAACGACAACTCGCGGTTCGTGAGGGGAGGGGTCATGAAACTGCTCTTCGGTCTCGTCGTCGCGCTTGCCTCGTTCGCAGGCGGTCAGGCGGTCGCGCAAAACTGGCCGGAGCAGGCGGTGCGCATCCTCGTCGGCTTTCCGGCCGGCACCGCGCCCGACGTCGCGGCGCGCGTGATCGCCGACAAGATGGCGCCGAGCCTCGGCAAGCCGGTGGTGATCGAGAACGTCTCCGGCGCCAGCGGCAACATCGCCTGCGACAAGGTCGCGAAGTCCCCGCCCGACGGCTACACGCTGGTGATGTGCGGCAACGGCTCGCTGATCGCCGCCCCGGCGCTCTACGACAAGCTGCCGTACGACCCGGTGAAGGACTTCGCGCCGATCAGCCGGATCTTCGTCGCGACCAATATCCTGGTCGTGCATCCGGACGTGCCGGCGAAAAGCGTCGCCGAGCTGGTCGCGCTCGCCAGGGCAAAGCCGGGTGAGCTCACTTACGGCCACGCGGGCGCCGGCACCTCGCAGCATCTCGCGGGCGAGCTGTTCAAGTCGATGGTGAAGGTCGACATCCGCCCGATCGCCTATCGCGGCAGCACCGCGATCGTGCCCGATCTGCTCGCCGGTCGTATCGCGATCGGCTTCACCAACATCGTCAACGCGATGCCGCTGGTGAAGGACGGACGCCTGCGCGCCTTCGCGGTGTCGTCGAGCAAGCGATCCGCGCTGGTGCCCGAGCTGCCGACGCTCGCCGAGTCCGGCTTCCCCGGATACGAGGCGGTGCCGTGGTTCGGCCTGATGGCGCCGGCCGGCACGCCGCAAGCGATCATCGAGAGGCTGCACGCCGAAACCGTCAAGGCGCTGGCGTTTCCCGACGCGCGTGCCGCGCTGGTGAACCAGGGCCTCGACGTGATCGGCGGCACGCCCGCCGAGTTCGCCGCGGTGATCAAGAGCGAGACGCCCTATTGGGCGAAGGTGATCAAGGAGGCCGGCATCAAGGCTGAGTGAGGGGAGGGCGGCATGCGGCGTCAGGAGCAGCACACTCAGAACCTCACCCTGAGGAGCCGTGCGAAGCACGGCGTCTCGAAGGGTGGCCACAGTATTGTTGTTGCCCACCCTTCGAGACGCGC
>DATEKY010000499.1:0-2043 GCA_035277225.1 Xanthobacteraceae bacterium | reverse complement strand
CAGGACGTCCGCAACAACGTGACTGTCATGCACACCTATCTCGGCATCACGTCGTGAGGCGCCCGTGCTGAACGTCGAGACCCTGAACGCGTTCTACGGCAAGAAGCAGGTGCTGTTCGGCATCGACATGGCGCTGGCCGAACGTCGTATCGCGGCGGTCATCGGCCCAAACGGCGCGGGTAAATCGACGGTGCTGCGCGCGGTGTTCGGGCTCGGCCCGAGCCGCGAAGGCACGATCCGCTTCGACGATCGCGACGTCAGCCGGGCGGCGCCGCCGGAGAACATCGCGGCCGGAATCGCGTTCGTGCCGCAGGGCGCGCGCGTGTTCCGCGACCTGACCGTGTTCGAGAACCTGCGCATGGGCGGATACACGCTCGCGTCGACGGTGCTGGCCGGGCGCATCGACGAAACCCTCGATGCGTTTCCGGTCCTGCGCGAGCGCCGCACGCAGATCGCCGGCGCACTGTCCGGCGGCGAGCGGCAGATGCTCGCCTTCGGCATGGCGCTGATGCTGCGGCCGAAGCTCTTGCTGATCGACGAGCCCTCGATCGGGCTTGCGCCGATGCTGGTTGCGCAGATCTTCGACGCGATCATGCGTATCCGCGACGAGTTCGGCACCGCCGTGTTGATCGTCGAGCAGCAGGCGCAGCAGATCCTGCGCATCGCCGACGAGGTTTTCGTCATTCGCGCCGGGCGCCTGATCAGCCAGGGCCCGGTCGAGAACTATCGCGGCGAGGACGCGCTGCGCCACGTCTATTTGAGTGAGCATAAAACAGAACGAGAGGAAGGGAGCAGACCATGAGGAAGACGATTGCGCTCTTGGGTGCGCTGGCTCTTGCCGGCATGCTCGCAGCAGGAGTCGCGCAGGCCCAGCAGCCGGCGCAAGGCGAGCCCTATCGCATCGGCATCATCCTGCCGATGACCGGCTCGACGGCGGATTACGGCACCGACTTCAACCGCGGCGCGCTGCTCGCGGAGGAAGAGATCAACGCCGCCGGCGGCATCGGCGGGCGGCCGATCAAGCTGGTGCACGGCGACAGCAAGAACTCGCCGCGCGACGGGGTTGCCGAGTTCCGCCGGCTGGTCGACGTCGAGAAGGTCCCGGCGATCATCTCGACGATGACCGGCGTGATCGTGCCGCAGTTTCCGCTCTCGCGCGAGACCAACACGCCGATGATCTGTGTCGGTGCGATCACGCCGGAAATCCGCAAGGGCGGCCCGACCGTGTTCTCCAACTATCCGCTGGCGGACGACGAGGAGAAGGAGATCGCCGAGTACATCATCAAGAAGCTCGGCCACAAGACCGCAGCGATCATCTACGAGAACTCTTCCTACGGCAAAACCCTGAGCCAGATCTTCATCGAGGAGTTCAAGAAGCTCGGCGGCACCCTCCTGGCCGAAGAGGTGATCGAGAAGGGTGGCCGCGATTTCCGTTCGCAGCTGACCCGGATCGGCGCCACCAATCCGCCGGTGACCGTCACCTACGCCTATTACGCGGAGGGCGGGCTGATCGTGCGCCAGGCGGCCGAGCTCGGCATCAAGACCCAGTTCATCAGCCACGGCTCGATCCAGAACAACTCCTTCGCCGAGATCGCGGGTCCGGCGGCGGAAGGCTTCATCAGCGGGTCGCCGAGCTGGGATGACAACGCCCCGCAGGTGAAGGCCTATCTCGAGCGCTACAAGAAGAAGTACGGCAAGGATTCCGACCTGTACGGCCCGTACTTCTACGACGCCGTGAAGCTCTACGCGGAGGCGATCAAGCGCGGCGGCTATACCAAGGAAGGGATCCAGAAGGGCCTGAAGGAGATCAAGGACTTCCAGGGCGTGGTCGGCAAGATGGGCTTCGACCACGGCAACGTGGTGCTGCTGCCGCTGCGCTTCGTGAAGTTCACCGGCGGCAAGTGGACTCTCATCAGCAACTGAAGGCCATGCCGCACTCGGAAACCATGCTGGACGTGCGCGGCACGCGGATCCGCGTGCTGCGCGGCGGCAGCGGCCCGCCGCTGATCTTCCTGCATGGCGCGAGCGGGCACGTCGGATGGC
>DATEKY010000498.1:0-3148 GCA_035277225.1 Xanthobacteraceae bacterium | reverse complement strand
CGATATCGTCGTGCGACTTGAGGCGGCCGTCCTTGAGCACCTCGCCGAACGGAACGTTGAACGAGCCAGGCATGTGACCGCCGCGCAGGCCCGCGCGCGGCTCCGGCGCCTCGCCGCGGAAGCGGTCGGCGGCGCGGGCATCGACCACCTGCGCGGTCTTGTCGAGCAGCACGCGCTGCACGTCGTCGATCGAGGCGATCAGCGCGCGGTTGAATCTCGGCGTGAAGGTCTTCGCGGCGCGCGCCTTGCCCGGGCCGGTCTCGAGCCGGCGGTTTTCGCTCTTCCATTTCGGCAGGCCGCCGTCGAGCACGAACACTTTCTCCGCGCCGAAGGTGCGGAATGTCCACCACACCCGCGCCGCGCCATAGAGCCCGAGGCCGTCATAGAGCACGATGGTCATGCCGTCGCCGGCGCCAAGCGCGCCCACCTGGGCGGCGAACTGCTCCGCCGAGGGCAGCATGTGCGGCAGCGGATTGGACTTGTCGGAGATCGCGTCGATGTCGAAGCGCTGTGCGCCGGGGATATGGCCGGCGAGGAATTCAGCGTCGGCGTCGCGCTTGGCGTTGGCCAGATAGTACGAGCTGTCGAGCACGATCACGTCCGGATCGCTCAAGTGCTGGCTCAGCCAATCGGTCGAGACCAGCCAGCGGCTGGCGAGCTTTTCGTCCGGCATGAACAATCCTTGTTATTCTTGGCGCGTGATCTTATCCGAAAACCGGTACCCGCCCCGGATCAAGTCCGGGGCCGGCCTTTTCGGGATCACGCGCTCAGGCAAACGAAATCCGCACGCGGCGGTTCTGCTTGCCCTTTTTCTCGATCGTTGTCACGCGCACCGCGCCGATCTCGCCGGTGCGGCGGACATGCGTTCCGCCGCAGGGCTGCAGGTCGAGCCCGACGATCTCGATCAGCCGCACGCGCCCGGTTCCCATCGGTGGCTTCACCGCCATGGTCTTCACCAGCGCCGGGTTGGCTTCCAGCTCCTCGTCGGTGATCCAGCGCGAGCGCACCTCGGCGTCGGTCTTGATCATCTGGTTCACCTTCTCGGTGATCTCGTCCTTGTCGAGCCCGGCCTCCGGAATGTCGAAATCGAGCCGACTGTCGTCCTCGTTCACGGCGCCGCCGGTCACCGGGTAGGGCAGCACGGCGGACAGCAGATGCAGCGCAGTGTGCATGCGCATGCGCCGGTAGCGTGGGCCCCAGTCGATCTTGAGCGTGACGTGGTCGCCGACCTGGGGCAGCGCGACGCCCTCGGCCGGCACGTGCGCGATCTCGGTCTTGAGCGGGTCGTTGTAGACCGCGGTGGCGAGCGGGAATTCACCTGCCGGCGTCACCAGCAGGCCGCTGTCGCCCGGCTGGCCGCCTGACGTGGCGTAGAAACAGGTGCGGTCGGTGACGAGGCCGCCCTTCTCGCTGATCCCCACGACGGTCGCGGGGGTCGAGGTGAGATAGGCGTCTTCGCGGAACAGGCAGTCGGTCGGCATTTACACACTCCGGTCATTCCGGGGCGCCGCGAAGCGGCGAGCCCGGAATCCATGAACACAAGTCGTCGCCGTCGTCACCGAATCCTCCAGAGTCGTGGTTATGGATTCCGGCCCTCGCTTCGCTCGGCCGGAATGACAACTACACAAACGGTGGCTTGATATTCGACTTGCGCTCCAGCCACTCCGGCACCGGCAAATTCTTCGACCGCAGGAAGTCCGGATTGAAGAGCTTCGACTGGTAGCGCGTGCCGGAGTCGCACAACAGCGTGACGATCGTCTTGCCCGGCCCCAACTCCTTCGCGAGCCGCACCGCGCCCGCGATGTTGATCGCCGAGGAGCCACCAAGGCAGAGCCCTTCGTGTTCGAGCAGATCGAAGATGTAGGGGATCGCCTCCTCGTCCGGGATCAGGTACGCCTTCTCGCACTTGATGTCTTCGATGATCGGCGTGATGCGGCCGAGCCCGATCCCTTCGGTGATCGAGCCGCCCTCCGAGGGCTTGGCTTCGCCGTGTGCGAACAGATTATACATCGCGGCGCCGCGCGGATCGGCGCAGCCGATCACGATGTCCTTCTTCATCTCGCGCAGGAACGTGGACGTGCCGGCGAGGGTGCCGCCTGTCCCCACCGTGGAAACGAAGGCGTCTACCTTGCCGTCGGTCTGCTGCCAAATCTCGGGTCCGGTCGAGGTATAGTGGGCGAGCCGATTGTCGAGGTTGTTCCACTGATCGGCGAAAATGACGCCGTTGCCTTCGGTCTTCTTCAGCTCTTCGGCGAGCCGCCGCCCGACGTGCTGGTAGTTGTTCGGATTGCTGTAGGGGACCGCCGGGACCTGCACCAGCTCCGCGCCGCAGAGCGTGAGCATGTCCTTCTTTTCCTGGCTCTGCGTTTCCGGGATCACGATCAGGGTGCGGTAGCCGCGCGCATTCGCCACCAGCGCCAGGCCGATGCCGGTGTTGCCGGCGGTGCTTTCGACCACCAGCCCGCCCGGCCTGATCTCGCCGCGCTTCTCGGCCTGCAGAATCATCGTGCGACCGGCGCGGTCCTTCACCGACTGGCCCGGGTTCATGAACTCGGCCTTGCCAAGGATGGTGCAGCCGGTCTGCTCCGAGACGCGCTTCAGCTTGATGAGGGGCGTGTTGCCGATGGCTTCGACGATGCCGTCGCGGACTTGCATGGGAGGACTCGGTTAGTTGGGCGCGGCGACCCTAGAGGAGGGGCGGGGACAAGGCGAGCATTTTAGGATGTATGCATTGTCCGGCGGCCGAAAAGGCCGCGTTTGAGAACGATTTTTACTGCATCGCAGGCAAACGAGGCATGAATCTTTCCCAAACGGAACTTGCCGCAGCGGCTTTGTTTCCCTACGGCCGGATCGGGTTCGCCACAGGGCCCGGCTCGCGCAGTTTGGCGGTCAGGTTGGCGAATTCGCACAGCAGTGGCCGGGTGTCGCGCGGGTCGATGATCTCCTCGACCAGGAAGGTCTCGGCGGTGCGGAACGGCGAGCGGTAGCGGTTGAGCCGTTCCTCGATCTCGATCCGCAATTTGTCCCTGTCCGGCGCCGCGTCGAGCTCGGCCCGATAAGCGGCCTCGATCCCGCCCTCCACCGGAAGCGAGCCCCAGTCGCCCGACGGCCAGGCGTAGCGGTAGTGCAGCTTCTGGTGCGCGGTGTG
>DATEKY010000497.1:0-2442 GCA_035277225.1 Xanthobacteraceae bacterium | reverse complement strand
GGGCAAAAGGTCACGCGCGAGTACTACATCAACGATGCAGGCGCACAGGTCGACGTGCTCGCACGCTCGGCCTACCTGCGCTACCGCCAGGCGCTGGGCGAGACGATTACGATCCCCGAGGGGCTTTATCCGGGCGACTATCTCAAGCCGGTCGGGCAGGCGATCGTGGCCGAATACGGCGCGTCGCTGAAGGAGAAGCCGGAGGAGGACTGGCTTCCGCTCGTGCGCGCGAAGGCGATCGACATGATGATGACGATGATCCGCGATGATCTCGCCGCGCTCAACGTCACGCATGATGTGTTCTTCTCCGAGCGCGCGCTGGTGGCCGGGCCGTCCGACGAGGTCGCCGCCACGATCGCGGCGTTGCGCGCCGAGGACAAGATCTACGAGGGCCGGCTGCCGCCGCCGAAGGGCGCGCCGATCGAGGATTGGGAGGACCGCGAGCAGACGCTGTTCCGCGCGACCGCGTTCGGCGACGACGTCGATCGCCCGCTAATGAAGTCGGACGGCAGCTACACTTACTTCGCCTCCGACATCGCCTACCACCGCTCCAAGTTCGACCGCGGCTTCCGCGAGATGATCGACGTTTGGGGCGCCGACCACGGCGGCTACATCAAGCGGATGCAGGCGGCGGTCAAAGCCGTCACCGGTGGAGCCGGCGAACTGGACGTCAAGATCGTGCAGCTGGTGCGGCTGCTCCGCGCCGGTGAGCCGGTCAAAATGTCGAAGCGGTCCGGTGACTTCGTCACGTTGCGTGAAGTGGTGGACGAGGTCGGCAAGGACGCCGTCCGCTTCATGATGCTGTACCGCAAGAACGACGCGGTGCTCGACTTCGACCTCGCCAAGGTGATCGAGCAGTCGCGCGACAATCCGGTGTTCTACGTGCAGTACGGCCACGCCCGTGCGCACTCGATCTTCCGCAACGCGCGCGAGACGGTGCCGGAGCTGCCTGTGGACGACGCGACTCGGGCGGTTTGGCTCGCGCAGGCGCCGCTCGAACTGCTCACCGACGAATCTGAATTGGCATTGATGAAGAAAATTGGTGCGTACCCGCGCCTGATCGAGTCGGCGGCGGCGGCTCACGAGCCGCACCGGATTGCCTTTTATCTCTATGAACTCGCAAGCGAATTCCACGCGCTCTGGACCAAGGGCGGCAAAGACTCGCCACATTTACGGTTCATTATCCAAAGTGATCCAAGACTGACAGCGGCGCGCCTCGCACTTGTTCAGGGGGTCGCCACCGTCCTGAAGTCCGGGCTTTCGCTGCTCGGAGTTGGGGCGCCTGAGGAGATGCGGTAATCTCACTCGGTGCCATTGGAGGCCATCCTCGGGGATTGGCGGGGCTCACCGAGTAACGCGGCGCGGATTGCGGCGAGGGGTCGCCGCTCATTCCGCGCCATCTGTTGAACTGGGACGGTGCGATCGGACGTAAGGCGGGGTGATTGCACGGCTCTCAAGGGGACCGGTGACAGTATGAGTATGGCGGAGAAGCGCTCGGATTATTCCGACGAGGACCAGCCGAGGTCCAAAGAGGCGAGCGATCCGCTCGCCGAACTCGCGCGCCTGATCGGGCAGAACGATCCATTCCACGATGTCGGCCGTCCGGGCGCGCGCAAGCCGCTCGACGGCAGCCACGCCGATAGCCGATCCGCGCCCGAATGGCTGGCGCGTCCCGCCCCCGCGGACGATTACGATCAGCATCCTGCCCCGCGCGACGCCTATCGGGCGGACCCGCGCTATCATCAGCAAGACGACCATCAGCATCAGGCCGCGCAGGACGATCGCTACGCGCAGGAGCACGAAGCAGCGCCCGATGATGCGGCGCAGGACCAATATGACGACCGCTATCGCGTCGCGCGACCGCCGGTCGGCGACTACGACGGCGATCACTATTACGCCGAAGACGGCCACCTTCCGCCGCACGGCGAGGATGCCGTGGCACCGAGCCGCCGCCGCGGCGCGCTGATGACGGTTGCGGCCGTCGTCGGCCTCGCGGTGATCGGCACGGCCGGCGCGTTCGGCTATCGCGCCTACACCTCGAGCCCGGGCGGCAGTGCCAATCCGCCGGTCATCAAGGCGGACACTGCGCCGGCAAAGATCGTTCCGCCGCCGGCACCGCCTGCTGACGCGCAGGCCAGCAGCAAGCCGTTCCAGGAGCGCGTCGGCGCGGTTTCGACCGAGCGCATCGTGCCGGGCGAGGAGCAGCCGGTGTCGCTGCCGGTTCCGCCGCAGCCGCGCCCGAGCGCACCGCAGACCGCGTTCGCGCCAACCGCACCGGCGCCACTGGTCGCACCGCCGCCGCCATCGACGGCGGGCGGGGCCTTCAACGAGCCGAAGCGGGTGAAGACGCAGACGATCCGTCCCGACACCCTGAGCGATGCGACCGCAACCGCGACGGCGCAGCCGCCCGCGGCCCCGGCCAAGGGCGCCCCGATGGCGATC
>DATEKY010000496.1:0-3660 GCA_035277225.1 Xanthobacteraceae bacterium | reverse complement strand
GTGCTGTCGGCCGTGGAAGGCCTCAAGGTCGTGACGCCGGCGTTCGAATCCTACGTGGTGCCGCTGACCGTGGTGATCCTGCTGGCGCTGTTCGCCGTCCAGTCGCGCGGCACCGCGCAGGTCGCGGCCTTGTTCGGTCCGGTCACGCTCGTCTGGTTCGTCGCGATCGCAATCCCCGGCGTGCGGCTGATCGCGGCCGACCCGAGCGTGCTCGCCGCGCTCAATCCATGGCATGCGCTCACCTTCGTCACCGGTCACGGAACGATCGGGCTGGTCGCGCTCGGCGCCGTGTTCCTCGCGGTCACCGGCGCGGAAGCGCTTTACGCCGACCTCGGCCATTTCGGCCGCAGGCCGATCCAGACCGCGTGGATCGCGATCGTGCTGCCCGCGCTGGTGCTGAACTATCTGGGTCAGGGCGCGCTTGTCCTCGCCAATCCGAAGGCGATCGAGAACCCGTTCTTCCTGCTCTATCCGCAGTGGGCGCTGATGCCGATGGTCCTGCTCGCGACCGCCGCGACCGTGATCGCCAGCCAGGCCGTCATCACCGGCGCCTATTCGCTCACCCGCCAGGCGATCCAGCTCGGTCTGCTGCCGCGGCTCGAGATCCGTCATACCTCGGAAGCGCGCGCCGGCCAGATCTACATGCCGCGCGTGAACGCGCTGCTGCTGATCGGGGTGCTGCTCCTGGTCGCGCTGTTCCGCTCGTCGAGCGCGCTCGCGTCGGCCTACGGCATCGCGGTGACCGGCACGATGGTGGTGACCGCCATGATGGCCTTCGTGGTGATCTGGAAAGCCTGGAACTGGTCGCCGGTCGCCGCGGCGGCGTTGATCGCGCCGTTCCTGCTGATCGACCTGACCTTCCTCGGCGCCAACATGCTGAAGGTGCATGAAGGCGGCTGGATGCCGCTCGCGCTCGGCGGCGCCATCATGGTGGTGATGTACACGTGGCGGCGCGGCAGCCGGTTGCTGTTCGACAAGACCCGCAAGCTCGAAACGCCGTTGGGCACGCTGGTCGCCACGCTGCAGCGCAAGCCGCCGCTGCAGGTGCCGGGCACCGCCGTCTTCCTCACCAGCGACCCGGCCAGCGCGCCGACCTCGCTGCTGCACAGCCTGAAGCACTACAAGGTGCTGCATCGGCACAATGTCGTGCTGACGGTCGAGACCGCCGACACCCCGAGAGTCCCGGCCGACGAACGCGTGCGCATCGAGCAGCTCGGCGAGAACTTCTCGTGCGTCACGCTTCGCTTCGGCTTCATGGAAACGCCGAACGTGCCGAAGGCGCTCGCGATCGCGCGCAAGCTCGGCTGGCAATTCGACATCATGTCGACGTCGTTCTTCCTGTCGCGGCGCTCGCTCAAGCCCGCAGCGAACTCCGGCATGCCGCGCTGGCAGGACCGGCTGTTCATCCAGCTGGCGCGCGGCGCGAACGACGCGACGGATTACTTCCAGATCCCGACCGGCCGGGTGGTCGAGATCGGTACCCAGGTGGCGGTCTGACGCGCCGGAGCAGCAAAGGCGCGTGCGCAAGGCGCGACGTTGCGCGCGACCGGCGCACGCGATAAGGGTCGGCGCAGATCGGAGACGACGCCATGGCGCTTGGCCGCGAAGACGTGAACGACCTTTACCCGGAGGAGGTCGCGCAAGGCCTCGCCGAGGGAAAAATATTGCTCGTCGACGTGCGCGAGCCGAATGAAACCGACGTCGAGCGCTATCCGGAAGCCGTCTATATGCCGATGTCGGAGTTCGATCCCGCCGCGTTGCCCGACCCGGCCGGCAAGCAGGTGGTGTTCGCGTGCCGCTCCGGCAATCGCTCAGTGACCGCCTCGCTGATCGCGCAGAACGCCGGGCTGCCGTACAGTCATCACCTCGCCGGCGGCATCAAGGGCTGGAAGGAAGCCGGCCTGCCGACCGAGACGTGAGCGGCCCGCGCACCCGATGAATCCCGTCTTCGCCAACCTGCCGGTCTCGGTGTTCGAGGTGATGTCGCGCCTTGCGCGCGAGCAGGACGCCGTCAATCTCGGGCAGGGGTTTCCCGATGGTCCGTTCCCGCAGGACGTGCTGGCGAAGGCGGCCGACGCGGTCGTCAACGGCTGGAACCAGTATCCGCCAATGATGGGCCTGCCCGAACTGCGCAAGGCGGTGTCGGCGCACTACAAGCACTGGCAGAGCCTCGAGTTCGATCCCGACAGCGAGATCATGATCACGTCGGGCGCGACCGAGGCGATCGCCGGCGCGCTGATGGCGCTGATCGAGCCGGGCGACGAGGTCGTGCTGTTCCAGCCGCTCTACGACGCCTATCTGCCGCTGGTGCAGCGGGCAGGGGGCGTGCCGCGCTTCGTGCGGCTCGAGCCGCCGCACTGGCGCTTCGACGAGGAGATGCTCGCGCGCGCCTTCACGCCGAAGACCCGCGTGGTGCTGTTCAACAATCCGCTCAATCCCTCGGCCACGGTTTTTCCGCGCGAACAGCTCGAACTGCTCGCGCGCTACTGCGAAAAATTCAACGCGATCGCGGTGTGCGACGAGGTGTGGGAGCACGTCATGTTCGACGGCCGCCGCCACGTGCCGCTGATCGCGATGCCGGGGATGCGCGAGCGCTGCGTCAAGATCGGCTCGGCCGGCAAGATCTTCTCGCTCACCGGCTGGAAGGTCGGGTTCGTTTGTGCGGCGCCGGGCGTGCTGCGCGTGCTCGCCAAGGCGCATCAGTACATCACCTTCACGACGCCGCCGAACCTGCAGGCTGCGGTGGCGTACGGGCTGGGCAAGACCGACGATTATTTCGAGACGATGCGCGGCGACCTGCAGCGCAGCCGCGACCGCTTCACCAGCGGGCTGCGCTCGCTCGGCTTTCCGGTGATCGATGCCGAGGCGACCTATTTCGTCAATGTCGACCTCGCTTCGCTCGGGCTGAACGAGGACGACGAGACCTTCTGCAAGCGCCTCGTGCTCGAACACAAGGTCGCGGCGATTCCGGTCTCGGCGTTCTACGCCAGCGATCCGATCCGCTCGGTGGTGCGCTTCTGCTTTGCCAAGCGCGACGCGACGCTCGATGCCGCGCTCGAGCGGCTCGGCGGCGCGCTCAAGAAGGCGTAGCTTCGTCGTCGCTGCGTAGGGAGGGCAAAGGCGCGCGCTTGCGCGCCGTGCCCACGGCAACACGGTGACGCGTTCTCGTGGGCACGCGCATCGCCGCTGATGCGGCGACGTGCTTTGCCCACCCTACGACCTACTTGCCAACCTTCACCCCAAACCCCGCCAACACCACCGCCAGCACCAGCAGGGCGACCGCGATCACGAGCAGCCAGCGCGTTTTCGAGGTCAGCGACTTCGTCCGCTCTTCCTCCGACTTGTGGCTGATCACGAAGGTCTTGTTGGTCGAGCCGCTCGCGGGCTTGCCGATCAGGCCGCCCTGGTGCACTTCGCCGAGCACGTAGATCGCGATGTCCGGCGCCAGGATGCTTTCCTTGCGCCGGTAGCTCGAATTCGAGTTGGAGAGCGCAGAGAGCACGCCGCCGATCACGCCACTGGCGCCGCCGCCCGGAGGCGCGGTCGGCTCGTTGACCACCTGCACCGCCTCGACCTCGGCGCCGTCGAAGTCGATCCCGACCTTGCCGCTCGCGTCCTCGACCAGGCACTGGCCGTATTTGATGTTGGAGTAGACCGTGG
>DATEKY010000495.1:0-4778 GCA_035277225.1 Xanthobacteraceae bacterium | reverse complement strand
CATGGAGCCATTGTCCCTCAGTCCGCCACCCGCTTCAATCGCCAAGCCCGGCGCGGCGTCCCGCGCTTGTGGAAACAAGAGGGAAATCATGAGCGGACGTCTTGCGGGCAAGGCCGCGATCATCACCGGAGGCGCCGGCGGGATCGGCGCTGCCACCGGCATGCTGTTTTGCGAACAAGGCGCCCGCGTCGTGCTGGTGGACAGCGAGGCCGGCGCCATGCAGGCGGCCCTGTCGGCCATTCGCGCCGCCGTGCCCGACGCGGAAGTCGTGCCGGTCGTGGCCGATGTCGGCCGCGAAGAGACCGCCGCGCATGTGGTCACCGAGGCAACGAAAGCGTTCGGCGAGCTGGACGTGCTGGTCAACCTCGCCGGCATCCGCGCCTACGAGCCGCTGGCGGAGGCGAAAGCCGCGACCTGGGACGCGTTGCTCAAGGTCAATCTGCTGAGCTACGCCTATCTCATTCGCGAATCGCTTGGCGCCCTGCGCGCCTGCGGACGCGGCAGCATCGTCAACGTCGCCTCCACCCATGCGGTCAATCCGCGCGCCGGAATGGGCCAGTACGACGTCACCAAGGCGGGCATCGTCTCGCTCACCAAGACGCTCGCCTTCGAGGAAGCCAGGCACGGCATCCGGGTGAACGCCGTATGCCCGGGCGCGACGCTGACGCCGTTCCACCTGCGGCGGGCGGCCGCGGCCGGCGAGAGCCGCGACGACGTTGAACGCAAGGCCGCCAGCATGTGCCTGCTCGGCCGCTGGGCCGACCCACGCGAGGTCGCCTGGCCGATTCTGTGGCTCGCCTCCGACGAGGCGTCTTACGTGACCGGTTCGGTGCTGATGGTGGACGGCGGCCAGTTCACGAAGTGAAGACCATAGCCGGTGCGTCAAGGCTGGCCCTTGATTTCCTGGCGCGAGACCGGCGACAATGATCGCGCGCAAGCAGTTGCGGTACCGCGCCTTCGACCAAAAGCAATAACAACCCTTCCCGGCCCGGCAATACCATTGCTGCGTGGAGGGAACGGGTATGGCGGTGGCACTCATGAGTGCTGGCGGCAGGTCACCCACGCGACCCGGTTGGCCGGTGGCATCGCCATCGCGGCCGGGCACGGCGTTGTTGCGCCGCAAGCGACCATCTCGACAGGATCATCGAGGCGACGTGCTGCGCGCGCGTGCGCACGCGTTGAATCACGGAGACGCGATCGACTGAAAAAGACGGCAAGCCGGCGCAAGACCGGCGGGCATCAGCTCAGACACACCACGGGAGGAATGCATGACGAAACTCACCCGACGTACCGTCCTCAAGAGCGGCACTGCGATTGTCGGCGGCATGGCCGGCATCCTGGCCACCGGCCGAGCGCCCGCCTTTGCGCAGGGCACGACCGTGCATTGGCTGCGCTGGAACGACTTCGTGCCGGCGTCCGATCAGCTGTTGCGCAGGGAATTGCTGCCTGCCGCCGAAAAGGCGCTCGGACTCAAGATCAATTTCGAGACCGTGAACGGCAACGACCTGCAGCCGCGCATCACCTCGGCGATCCAGTCGGGCTCCGGCCCCGACGTGATCATGCTGTTCAACAACCATCCGCAGATCTACTCGGAGAGCGTGATCGACCTCGCCGACCTCGCGGGCGACGTCAGCAAGGCCGAAGGCGGCTACTACGATCTGTGCAAGTCGAACTCGTCCGAAGGCCAGAAGTGGCTCGCGGTGCCGTGGGCCATCGTCGGCGCCATGATCGCCTATCGCAAGTCCTGGTTTGAGGAAGTCGGCTCCCCGCAGTTCCCGGACACCTGGGAAAAATATCGCGAGGTCGGCAAGAAGCTCAAAGCCAAGGGCCGGCCGATCGGCCAGACGCTCGGCCATACCTTCGGCGATGCTCCGACGTTCAGCTATCCGTATCTGTGGTCATGGGGCGGCACCGAGGTCGAGAAGGACGGCAAGACCGTCAATATCAACAAGAAAGAGGTCATCGAGTCGGTCAAGTTCATGACCGCCTTCTGGAAGGAAGCTCACGACGAGGGCGGCCTCGCCTGGGACGACACCAACAACAACCGCGCGTTCCTGTCGCAAACGATCTGCGCCACCCTCAACGGCGCCTCGATCTACATCGAGTCGCTGCGCAATGCCGACCGCTACATCACCGAGAAGGGCGCGCAGCTCAAGACCGACATCCTGCATGCGCCGCTGCCGAAGGGACCGGCCGGGCAATTCGCCATGCACACCTACTTCTCGCACGTCATCCCGAACTACTCGAAGAACCAGGCCGGCGCGAAGGCGCTGCTGAAGTGGATCCACACCAAGGCGAACTACGAGAAGTGGTTCACGTCCCAGAAGGGCTTCGCGACGCCGCCGACCCGCGAGTGGGAGAAGCACGCGCTGTGGGGCGAGGATCCGGTCATGACGCCTTACAAGGTCGCCGGCCTGCTCGGTCAGACCCCGGGCTATCCGCTGCCCTCGTCAGGCAAGAAGCCCGCCGAGGTGCTCACCAAGTACATCATCACCGACATGTACGCGAAGGCGATCCAGGGCGGCACGGCGGAAGATGCCGTCAAATGGGCCGAAAGCGAACTGAAGAAGATCTATACGTGACCGCACATGCGTAACCGTCCGTGTGGCGGCCGGATGTGGCGGGTGCGCGAGGTTTGACTGATCGCGCCGTCTCCGCCGGGAGGCGGCGCGATCGGAGGACTGACCGACCCTGCCCACTCGCAGTGCCGGGACCTATCGGACGATTTGTTGATGTCGCGCCGGTTGGCGCGCGGATCGAGGCAGCTTCAGGGCATGGCGGTCGCTGAAACCCAAGTCTACATGCCGCAGGCACCGCGCTCCAGGCAGCGGTTGCTTGAGGACGAGCGCTGGCTCGCCTTCGTGCTGCTGGTGCCGACCATGGTGCTGCTCGGCCTGTTCATCGCCTACCCGTTCGTGCGCGGCATCCTGCTGTCGGTGACCGACTCGCGCGTCGGTGTGCCCGGCAACTTCGTTGGCCTCGCCAATTTCTACAAGATCTGGAACGACGGGATCTTCCGCACCTCGGTCTACAACACCTTCATCTATACGGGCGTGACCACCGTCTTCAAGCTGGGGCTCGGGTTGTGGCTCGCGATGCTGCTCAATCGCAATTTCCGCGGCAAGGCGTTCACCCGCGCGTTCATCCTGCTGCCTTTCATCATCCCGACCGTGCTCTCGACGTTTGCCTGGAAGTGGATGTTCGACCCGACGTTCAGCGTGCTCAATTGGCTGCTCTTTCACCTCGGCGCGATCACCGGCCGGATCAACTGGATGGGCGATCCGGACCTCGCCATGATCTCGATCATCATCGTGAACATCTGGCGCGGCGTGCCGTTCTTCGCCATCAGCCTGCTCGCCGGCCTGCAGACCATCAGCCCGGAGCTCAACGAGGCTGCCGCAATCGACGGCGCCAAGCCGTTGCAGCGGTTCTGGTACATCACCTGGCCGCTGCTGCTGCCGGTGACCATGGTGGTGGTGCTGTTCTCGGTGATCCAGACGTTCGCCGACTTCCAGATCGTCTATGTGATGACCGGCGGCGGACCGGCCAACGCGACACATCTGTTCGCCACCTACGCCTACCAGATCGGCATCGGCACCGGCCTGTTGAGCGAGGGCGCCGCGATCTCGCTTGCGATGTTTCCGATCCTGTTTCTCGTCGTCATCATCCAGCTTCTCTATATCCGCCGCGTCGAGGTGCGCTGAGCCATGATTGAAGGCGCCATTTGGAGAAAGTGGGTGTTCTTCTACGCCCCGATGGGGTTGTTCCTGCTGTTCCTGCTGTTCCCGTTCTACTGGATGGTGATCACGTCGGTGCGGCCGGACGGCGAACTCTACCGGCCCTGGAATTCGATCAACTACAATCCGTTCTGGACCTGGAAGCCGACGCTCGACCACATCCGCTACCTGTTCGAGGAGACGCTGTTCGCGTCGTGGCTCTGGAACACGATGTTCATCGCGCTCGTGTCGACCGCGATCTCGCTGATATGCGGCGTGTTCGCCGGCTACGCGTTGTCGCGGCTGAACTTTCCGTTCGCCGGCAGCCTCGGCACCGGCATCTTCGTCACTTACCTGGTGCCGCAGACGCTGCTGTTCATTCCGCTCGCCGAGATCATCCGCAACTACCGGCTCGGCGACACGCCGTGGTCGCTGATCCTGACCTATCCGACGTTCCTCATTCCGTTCTGCACCTGGCTGATGATGGGCTACTTCAAGGCGGTGCCGAAGGAGCTGGAGGAATGCGCGCGCATCGACGGCGCCTCGCGCTGGCAGGCGATGCTCTACATCGTCGTCCCGGTGGCGATCCCGGGCATCCTCTCGGCCGGCATCCTCGCCTTCACGCTGTCGTGGAACGAATTCATCTACGCGCTCGTGTTCCTGTCCTCGCCCGAGCAGAAGACGGTGCCGGTCGGCGTCACGTCGGAGCTGATCCGCGGCGACGTGTTCTTCTGGGGACCGCTGATGGCCGGCGCGCTCCTCGGCTCGATCCCGGTCGCGATCGCCTATTCGTTCTTCGTCGAGCACTACGTCGCGGGACTAACCGGATCGGTGAAAGGTTAGCGCATGATCCCGAAAAGCATGTCCCCGACCCCGATCGCGGATGGATACCGGTTTTCGGAAAAGATCATGCGCAAAAATGAGAGTCACAGGTAGGAACGAATGGGACAGGTCGTCCTCAAGGGCATCAACAAGTTCTACGACAGCGTCCACGCGGTCAAGGACGTCAATCTGCAGATCCGCGACAAGGAGTTCGTGGTGTTCGTCGGCCCGTCCGGCTGC
>DATEKY010000494.1:0-3793 GCA_035277225.1 Xanthobacteraceae bacterium | reverse complement strand
CAAGCTCATCGGCCGCATCCGGCTGCCCGAGGTGTGCGGCAACGTCTGCTTCGGCGGCCCCAAGCGCAACCGGCTGTTCATGGCGGCGAGCCAGTCGCTCTACGCGGTCTACACCGCCACGCAGGGTGCGGCGCCGGGGTGAGCAAGCGACTCCGGCAGACCACGCGGACTTAGTTCAACAACGCCATCAGCTTTGCGACGTTGAATGACGCAATGACTACGGCGACGCCGGCAATGGCCGCGTACAGCGCCGTGCGCATGCGCGACTCGATCGCGCCGCGCGCAATGGATACGGCGATCGTTCCGCCGGTGGTGACCAGATGCTTCAGGACCAGGCGCCGCACCAGCGGGTTGCGGATTTTCATGGCGGCGAGCTCGACCTGCTCGCGTCCGTAGCCCGCGACCTGGCTGCTCAGCGCGCTGTCGAACGCGCGCAGCGCATAGCGAAAGGCGATGAAAAAGGCCAGGCCCACGACGATCAAGACTATCCCCAGGATCGCCAGAAGAACCCCAATCAGTGTCTGCATCGTCACCCCTTCGGCCGGCTCGCACTGTAGCGCGGCGGCAAGCTCTTCCGTGGCGAAAAATCCGCAGATCGAGCGCTACCTTGCGCCGCAGGCACTGCGCCATCTCCCGATCAGCCCGTCCCGAACTGCATCCCTTCGGCCATTGTCCGCGCGCCGGCGCAGGCGCATGATTGGCTGCCCGTCATCGCTGGAGGGACGTCCATGCACGACATCGTCATTCGAGGCGGCAGGGTCATCGATGGGAGCGGCGCGCCGGCCTTCACCGGCGACATCGCGATCGCGGGCGGGCGCATCGCGGCCGTCGGCGGCAAGCAGGGACCGGCGCGGCGCGAGATCGACGCCGACGGGCTCCTGGTCACGCCCGGCTGGGTCGACGTGCACACCCACTATGACGGGCAGGCGATGTGGGACCCGCTGCTCGCGCCCTCGTGCTGGCATGGCGTCACCACGGTGATGTTCGGCAATTGCGGCGTCGGCTTCGCGCCGGTGAAGAAACATCATCGCGGCGCGCTGATGGACCTGATGGAAGGCGTCGAGGAGATCCCCAACCCGGTGCTCGCCGCGGGCCTGACCTGGGAATGGGAAAGCTTCCCGGAATTCATGGACGCGCTGGAGCGGCGCGAACGCGCGATCGACATCGCGGCGCAGGCCGCGCATTTGCCGATGCGGGTCTATGTGATGGGCGACCGCGCCATCCGCCGCGAGCCGGCGACCGCGGACGACATCGCCGAGATGCGGCGGCTCACCGTCGAGGCCCTTAACGTGGGCGCCTTCGGCTTCACCACCTCGCGCACCGACTCGCACAAGACGCCGGACGGCGACTTCGTGCCGTCGCGCGATGCCGATGATCACGAGCTGCTCGGGATCGGCGCGGCGCTCGGCATCACCGGCACCGGTGCGTTCGGCATGAACAGCGATTTCGACGACGAGGAATACGAGCTGCGCTGGATGCGCAAGCTCGCCAAGGAAACCGGCCGCCCGATCTGGTTCCTGCTGACCGACCGCTACGAGGACCCGCAGCGCTGGCGCCGCCTGATGGCGGCGGTGCACGAGGCGCGCGCTCAAGGGTTGTCGCTCACCGCGCAGATCGCGGGGCGGCCGATCGGCGTGATGATGGGCATCGGCACGGCCCTGAACCCGTTCACGGTGCGCCCGAGCTACAAGGCGCTCGAACAGCTGCCGATCGAGGAGCAGCGGCGCCGGCTGCGCGACCCGCAACTGCGGCGGCAGATCCTCGCCGAGAAACCGTCGCAGGCCGAAGTCGAAAAGCTCGCCCAGTTCCGCCAGCTCATCACCAGCCGCTTCGACAAGTTCTTCACCATGGGCAATCCGCCGGACTACGAACCGGGGCCGGAGAAGAGCGTCGCGGCGATCGCGCAACGCACCGGCAAGACGCCCGACGAGGTCGCCTACGACACCATCATCGAGGAGAACCAGTATCTCTATTTCCCGGTGGTGAATTACACCGTGGGCGATCACGAGCCGATCCGGGAGATGCTGAACGATCCGGCCTGCCTGCTCGGCCTCTCCGATGGCGGTGCGCATTGCACATCGATCGTCGATGCCGGAACGCCGAGTTACATGCTTACGCACTGGGGCCGCGACCGCGCGCGCGGGCCGCGCCTGCCGCTCGAGCTGCTGGTCAAGCGGCAGACCAGCGAGACGGCGAATTTCTTCGGGTTGACCGACCGTGGCCGGCTGGCGCCGGGGCTGCGCGCCGACGTCAACCTGATCGATTTCGACGCGCTCACGCTGCACAAGCCCGAGCTCATCCACGACATGCCGGCGAACGGCCGGCGCTTCGTGCAGCGCGTCGAGGGCTATGAGGCGACCCTGGTCGCGGGCACACCGATCTTCGAGCGCGGCGAACATACCGGCGCGCTGCCCGGCAAGCTGGTGCGCGCCGGCCGCAACAGCGAGGCCTCGGCGGCGGCGTGAAAGCGGCGCGTCAGCGCTGCGCGCTCTCTCCGCCGTCGATCTGCCGGCCCATCAGCGCGATCGCCTGCTGATACACCGTGGCGGCGTTCCAGCCCTGGATCGCGGCGAAGTTCGGCTGACCCTGCTGATACCCGGCGCCGGCCTTCCAGCCGTGGGCTTTGAGGAAATTCGCCGTCGAGGTGAGCGCGCCCGCCGCGCTGTCGAGATTGCCGGTGCCGTACTGCAGGATGCTCTTCGGCATGAATTGGGTCTGGCCGTATTCGCCGTGCATCGAGCCGCGGGTATTGGCCGAGAGCGTGCCGCGGTCGACCAGGGTCAGCGCCGCGATGAGCTGGTCGGTGAAATACTCGGAGCGGCGGCAGTCGTAGGCCAGCGTCGCCACCGCGGAGAGCATGTTCTGGTTGCCGCGCTGGGTGCCGAATGCCGTCTCCATGCCCCAGATCGCGAGCAGCGGGCCCGGCGGCACGCCGTAGCGCTGCTCGATCGAGGCGAACAGCGCCGCGTGGGTCTGCTTCAGCTTGCGTCCGCGCGACACGATCGCGGCGGCGCCGCGCTTGACCAGGAACTGGTCGAGCGAGAGCTTGAAGCTCTTCATGCCGCGGTCGGCGTTGATCGTCGCAGTGGCGTAGTTGGTTCCCGCCAGTGCGGCGAGGCCGGAGGCGCCGATGCCCTTCGCCCTGGCTTCGGGTGCGAACTCGCGCTTCCAGCCCTCGAAGCCGGCCGCGCTGTTGCCGCACTGCGCGGCGCGCGCCTCGCCGGCAGCCATTGCGAGCGCCACCAGAGCGGCGGCCGCGGTGATCTTGCCGTATTGGGTCATGTTCATGCGCCCGTCGTAGCACAAGAAGTGTGACCAAATACTGGCTATCTGCCGTCCCGCCCGCCGCGGCAGATGTCCCGGGTCGGCCGATTTGCGCCGGACAGGGTTTCATTTGACCCCGCCGCGGGCGGTTCCTATTTTCCGCCCGCCCGGAGAATCTTGATGTCTGTTGCCGAAGCCGTCCCCTCGCTGCGCGAGCTCGCCGAAACCTCGAACGCATGGCCGTTCGAGGAGGCGAAGAAGATCGTCGCGCGGCTGAAGAAGAAGCCCAAGGATGAGGTGATCTTCGAGACCGGCTACGGCCCCTCGGGGCTGCCGCATATCGGCACGTTCGGCGAGGTCGCGCGCACCACGATGGTGCGCCATGCGTTCCGCGTGCTCACCGACGACAAGATCAAGACGCGGCTGATCGCCTTCTCCGACGACATGGACGGCTTGCGCAAGGTGCCGGACAACGTGCCGAACAAGGACGCGCTTGCGCTCGACCTCGGCAAGCCGCTGACGCAGGTGC
>DATEKY010000493.1:0-2856 GCA_035277225.1 Xanthobacteraceae bacterium | reverse complement strand
GCTTGCGGCGGCCGACAGCCACTTTGCGCGGCTGCGCGAGGGGCGACCGGAATCGATCGAGACGAGCGCGATCCATCTCGATGTGATGCGCGACCTGAAGCGCATCAACGGCCACCTCACCTCGGTCGCCTATCCGATCCTGGAAGTCGCCGGCGAGCTGCGCGACAGCCGTCTGCGCGAGCGCGAGGCGGAGCAAGCCGTGCTGCCGAACGGCAAGCCGGTCGCGACCTGATCACCGCTGTCATCCCGGGCGAGCGCGAAAGCGCGAGACCCGGGACCCATCTCTCTTTGCAGAGCGTCAGACCTCCCGCGCGTCGAGCCGCCGGTAGAGCGGCAGTGCGAACGGCGCCACCTTGCGGATGACGCCTTGCAGCGGCCACGGCCGCGGCTCCGACAGCGGCAGGCCGAGCGTGTCGAGCGCGGTGCCTTGCGTCGCGCTCGCCAGCTCGCGCCCGAGCGAGATCGAGAGCGCCACGGCGCGCCCGTTGCAGCCGGTCCAGGCGTAGCCGTTCGGCCCGAGCTGGTGGATGCGCGGAAAGCCCGGCACCTCGGGGTGCAGCAGATTGTCCGGCGTCATGCCGACATAGCCGGACCAGACGTAATCGAACTCGATGTCGCCGATCTGCGGCCACAGCCGCCGCAGCCGCTCGGCGACCGGCTTGCGCAGGTTGGCGCCGCCCTCGCCGGGCAACACCGCCGCGCCGCCGGTGACGAGGCGACTGCGCGCGTCCCAGCGCGCGAAATAGAGCTCGCGATGGGTATCCGACATCGCCTGCCGGTCCGGGATGATGGTCCGCGCGACATTGTTGCTGATCGGCCTCGTCGCCATCTGCCAGGAGAGCACCGGGATGACCTCGTGCGCGACCTGCGGCGCAAGCTCCGGCGCGAACTCGCCGGTGTAGGCATTGGTCGCGAGCACGAAGGCCGGCGCGGTCACCGATCCGTGCGCGGTCTTCACCGTCCAGCGGCCGTTGGCATGACTGAACGAGGTCGCGGGCGAACGCGCATAGATCACCGCGCCGAGCCGCAGCGCCACCTCGGCAAGCCCGCGCGTCAGTGCGAGCGGATTGATGTGGCCGCCGGTCCTATTCCAGAAGCCGCCGAACCACGCCTCGGAGCCGAGCATCGCCGACACCGCCGTACGGTCGAGCAGCTCGACCGGCGCGCCGAGCGCGGACCATTCCCGCACCCGCTTCTCGGCCAGCTTGAACCGTCCGGGCGAATGCACCGGCTGCACCCAGCCGGCCTGCTCGGCCTCCGCCGCGATCGTGTACTTGCGCACCACGTCGAACAGATAGGCGGCGCTGTCGCGCAGCACCGCGTTGAAGCGCTCGCCCGCCGCGCCGTGCCGCTTCACCATCGCGGAGGGATCGTGGCCGGCGAGCGTCGGGATCACCTGCCCGTTGTTGCGGCCCGACGCGCCCCATCCCGGTTCGGCCGCTTCGATGACGGTCGCGCCGACACCCATCTCGCGCAGATGGATCGCGGTCGACAGGCCGGTGAACCCCGCGCCGACGATCACCACGTCGGAGGCGTGATCGCCTGCGAGCGCCGGCAGCACCGGGCCCGCGGGCGCGGTTGCGGCCCACAGCGAGGGCGGCCAGGTCACACCGGTTTGGAATGCTGTCACGATCGAGACCTTTGCGAATGCGTTTCGTTGTGTCCGCTGAGGACAGAATGAAATTCTCTCCAGCGCCGTTCAAACAGACGCATGCGACACATGCGAACCCTTGCAGAGCGCGGGATTGAAACTTTTATCCCATCCGCGCAAGGTGTGCAGCGCAGCACAGAGCCTTGGTTGCAGTGGCTCGAGCCGGTTGCGCGATTGCCGGGGTGAGCCGGCGCATGAAGGGATGCAAGATGCCGCTGAAGCATATTCTGGGTGCCGATCACGTCGTGATCACCGTACGCGATCTCGATGCCGCGGCGGCGCAATGGAGGAAACTCGGCTTCACGCTCTCGCCGCGCGGCACGCATTCTCCGCAGATGGGCTCAGGCAATTATACCATCATGTTCGGCGAAGATTACCTCGAGCTGCTCGGCGTGCTGCACGAGACCGAGCAGAACAAGCCGACGCGCGAGTTCCTGAAGAACCGCGAGGGCATCGAGCGCACCGCCTTCACCACCGACGATGCGGCCGCGGGCGCTGCCGATCTTGCGGCGCGCGGTCTTGTGCCGCTCGGTCCGGTGCATTTCGGCCGCCCGGTCGATCTGCCGAACGGCGGCAAAAGCGAAGCCAAGTTCAACGTGTTCCGCTGGCCGCTCGCCGAAAGCCCGGGCGGCATGCGCATCTTCGCCTGCCAGCACCTGACGCGGAACACGGTGTGGATTCCCGAGTTGCAGAAACACGCGAACGGCGCGTCGCGCATCGTCGCGATCGAAATTGTGTCCTCCGACCCGAAGGCCGCCGCCGAGCACATGAGCCGGCTCATTGACCAGCCCGTGTCGTCTGCCGACGGCGCGTTCCGCGTCCCTTCCGGCGGCAAGCGCGCCGACTTCGTGTTTTACGATGCCGCACAGTTCGCGCAGCGCTATCCCGATGCGGTGCGCGCGGGTGCCGCGCGCGACGGCGCCGCAGCGCTGGTCATCGGCACCAGCGATCTGGCCGCCGCCACGAAGGCGCTCGGCACGAGTGGCATCGCGCATCACGGCATGGTCAGCGCGCCGGCGAGTGCCGCGAACGGCACCGTCGTCAGCTTCACGGCGCAATAACCCTTCGGCTTTCACAGGAGACACCGTCATGGATTTCACCCGCCGCGCCGTGCTGATGACGAGCGCCGCCATCGCGGCAAACGTGCTGCGGCCCGAGCTGTCGTTCGCGCAAGGTGCGCCGCGCAAGGGCGGCGTGTTCACGGT
>DATEKY010000492.1:0-4501 GCA_035277225.1 Xanthobacteraceae bacterium | reverse complement strand
GTCGGCGTGCTCGATGCGCCAGCAATTCTGGCCTGGTCGGAACGTGCCCATGGGGGGCTAGGTCCGAACGCCCGCTCCGGTTCCAACGGCGCGGCGGCTCGGACTGAGCGCAAGATTGGGGCTGGCGACGGCTGCGTTCGTATGCAGAAATGCATACACAACAAATGGAGCCCCTCATGATCACTCGCTTTCCTGGCCTGACGCCGACCCGCAGCCGCGCGACCGCCACCGACGATCTGGTGTTCACGGTCGCGGTCGCGCCCGATCCGGTCACGCCGTCGGTCTACGAGCAGAGCGTGAAAGTGCTCGCCCGCATCGACGAAAGTCTCGCGCTGTGCGGCACGGACAAGAGCAAGGTGCTCTCGGCGATCATCTACCTTGCCGACGTGAAGCAGAAGACCGAGTTCAACCGCGCCTGGGACGCCTGGATCGATCCCAACAACCCGCCAATGCGCGCCTGCATCGGCGTCGACATCGAGCCGCCGCATCTGGTCGAGGTCGTAGTGACGGCGGCACGGTAGGGCCTACGCCCTCACCTCCTGGTGCTGGAAGACGACGTAGCCGGCAACAAACAGCACGATCGTGCCGGCGATCAGGCCGACGATCTGCGGCCACGCGATCATCAGGCTTTCGCCCAGCGGCAGCGGGGCCCCCATCACGGCACCGCGCAACTGCTCGAGGAACACGGGACCGAGCGCGCGCGTCGAGGGCGACAGGATGGCGAGCATCGCCTCGCCGAAGAGATGATGCGGTGACAGGCGCGACAAGGCCTGCGCCCAGACGGCCGTCTCCGGCGTCTGCAGTCCCATCGCCGCATAGCGCGGGTCGGGCGGCGCGATGATCTGCGCGAGCGCCGGCGCGAGCATCGGCCACAGCACCGTCAGGAACAGCCAGAGGCCGAGCGCCATCAGCGCGGCGGTGGCGGCCGAACGCGTGACGATCGACAGCAGCAGCGCGAGCGCGAGCCAGATGCCGGCATAGAAGATCGCCACCACAAGGAAGGCGAGCGAGCGCAAGATCTCCTCGCCGCCCGGCGGCACGCCGAGGAAGATCAAGCCGAAGCCGATCACCAGCAGCCACAGCGCGGCAAGGCAGATCGTCAGTGTCGCGAGTCCGGCGAGGAATTTTCCGATCAGCAGTGCGTCCCGGTAGATCGGCTGCGCCAGGATGCGCGAGAGCGTGCGGCGATTGTGCTCGCCGTTGATCGCGTCGAAGCCGAGCGCGATGGCGATCAGCGGAACGAGAAATCCGAGCATTGCCACGAAGGACGGCAGCGGCGCACGATCGACGGTGAAAAGCCGCAGCAGCAGGAACGGGTCTTCGGCGGTTTTTTCGCGCATGGCGTCGATCGCGCCATAGAGCGCCGCACCCGCGGTCAGGATGATGAGCCACTCGAGCACGAACATGCGCGCGCTCGAGAGATGATCGGCCATCTCCTTGAGGACGACGGCACCGAGGCCGTGAAACATCGAGCCTTCACGCCGCATGACGCACCTGTGCGGGGTTTGCGCTCTGCCCCTGGAAGAACCGGGCGTAGATCGCCTCGAGGCTCGGCTCCTCGACCGAGAGCCGGCGCAGGGCGCCGTTCGCGGCCACGACCGCACGCGCCGCGTCGGGTCGCACGTCGCGGTCGGCGGTCATACGGAAGCGGTCCGCCGCGAGCGCTTCGAGCCGGCTCACGCCCGGAATCGCCGCAAGCCGCCGGTCGAGTCCGGAGCCGTCGGCTTCGACCTCGACCACGAAACCCGCGCCGAGCACCTGGCGCGCCAGTTCGTCCACCGCGCCCATCAGCACGATGCGTCCCCCCTGGAACAGCGCCACGCGGCTGCACACCCGCTGCACCTGGTCGAGCAGGTGCGACGACAGCAGCACCGTCACGCCGGCGGCCTTCAAATCGCCGATCATGCCGAGGAACTCGATCGTCGCCTGCGGATCGAGGCCGGACGTCGGCTCGTCGAGGATCGCGATCTCGGCCTGCTTCACCAGGATCTCGGCAAGCCCGAGCCGCTGGCGCATCCCGCGCGAGAAAGTGGCGACGCGCGTGTGCGCAACGTCGAGAAGCCGCACGCGCGCAAGTGCCGCCGCGATCCGGCGCGACCGCTCCCGCGCCGCAAGGCCCATCAGCCTTGCCGTGTAGGCAAGGTTCTCGGCTGCCGTCATGTCGTCGTAGAAACCGACCGAGTCCGGCAGATAGCCGACCCGCTGCTTCACCCTGAGCGGCTCGCGCGCCGGATCGTGCCCGAGCACGCGCACCGAGCCGGCCGAGATGTCGGTGAGCCCGAGCATCATCAGGATGGTCGTGGTCTTGCCCGCGCCGTTCGGCCCGAGCAGGCCGAAGACCTCGCCCTTGGCGATGGCGAAATCGACACGATCGACGACCGTGGTCTTGCGGTAACGCTTGGTGAGGCCGCGCGCGGCGATCACGGGTGTATCGATGATGAGATCGTTCATCGCCGTCCGAACCTCGCTACGGCACCGACCATCATCAGCAGCGCGATGCCTATGACGCCTGCTCCCGCCACGCCCCACACGGTCGACGTGGTCACGCTGACGCGGAACTGGCTCGATGCGTTCTCGCCGCGCGTCGCCGCACGCAGCGTCGCCTGGTAATCGCCGGCCAGCGACTTCTGGCTCGGCGTGATCAGGGCCTGGACCTCGGCATCCTTGCCGGGCAGCAGGCGGTCGATGGTGGCGGGCTCGAAGCTCACCTTCCAGCCGCTCGGCGCGCTCGCCGACAGCGCGATGTTGTCGGCCGGCGCCGTCCCGGTGTTGGCGACCACGATCGGCACCGAGCTTTGCTGCGCCGCGACCGCGCGGGCGCTGAGCAGACCGTCCCGGCCCGAGAGGGTGAGCCGCGGCTGACCCGCAATGTCGAGCGCCAGCTCGGTCTCGGCGGTTGCGTCCTCGGCCTTGACCGACACCTTCACGGGAAAATGCCCGGCATCGGCGGTGCTCGGCGGCCGCACCTTCAGCTTGATGTCCTTCGACTGGCCGGCATCGATCGGAATCGAGGACAGCTCCTGGCTGCCGTAGGCTTCGGTGAACGACGTCTCGAAGTTCGGCGGCGCGGCCGCGGCGAAACTTGCAGTCAGGTTGCGGCCGCTGTCATTCTTGATCGTCAGCGCATATTCGAAGTTCGATTTCGGGCTGCCGCGCAGCGAGGGCAGCTTCGCCGTGACGGAAAGCTTCGCGGGCAGTTCCCGCGCCAGCGAGACTGCAACCGGCAGGCTCGCCTGATTGCTGGCACCTTCCGCGCTCACCGTGACGGTTTGCGTGCCCATCGCGGAATCGGCCGGCACCTCGAGGCGCAACTGCAGCGACACGCTCTGGTCCTCCGCCGGCATCGCAGCCGCGACCGGCTGCCCGCCGCCGAGCAGCGTCGCAGTCCATCCGGCCGGCACCCCGGCGACCGAAAGCTGATAACGCGCCGGCGCAAGACCGTAATTCTGCAGCCGCAACGGAATTGTCGACGTCGTCCCCGGCCGCACGGTGACCGCCGGATAGTCGGTCAGCAGATAAAGACCCTTGATGTCGCGTGCCGCCTCGGCCGCGACGGCGGCGGGCGTGACGGTTGCAATGGCGAATAGAAGGACGGCGAGGCGAAGGACTCGCATGAGCGCGTCTCCCGGGACTGGCAAGAATCCAAAGACGTCGCCCCTTCCCGCTGCCGCGAAGCGCCAGCGGAACGGCGGGGAGGATTTGCCTCAATCGTGACGAACTCGCGGCGTGAAAATTAAAAAATCGCAATCTGTTCGCGCGATGTTTCAGGCGGACAGATCGCGCATCACCGTATAGAGCGCCGCCTGCCCCTCGAAGCCGATGCCCGGCCGATCCGACAGCGAGATATATCCGTCCTCGATCACCGCATCGTCGGCAAAGCCCGCGAACACGCCGAACACGCCGGGATAGCTTTCCGCGCCGCCGAGGCCGAAACCGGCGGCGATCGCGAGCGACATCTGGTTGCCGCCGTGCGGGAAGTGTCCCGAGCGCGGCCACTGATACTTCTCAAGCGCGGCCAGCGTGCGCGCATATTGCGCGATGCCGTAGGCCTGCGGCGGATCCACCTGGATGACATCGCGCCGCGCCGGCTTCAGGTTGCCGAAGCGCACCAGGTTCTCGACGTCCTGCTGCGAGAACAAATTCTCACCGGTCGAGAGCGCGTGCGGATAGGCATCGGAAACATCCGACAGCGTCGCGTAGTCGAGCGGATCGCACGGCTCCTCGAACCAGCGCAGTTTGTACGGCGCCATCGCCCTGGCGTAGCGCAGCGCCTCAGTGCGATCGAACTTCGAGTTGGCGTCGACCGCGAGCTCGGCGTGGCTCGGCAGGATGCTCTTCACCGCCTCGATGCGCCGCATGTCCTCGTCGAGCGGCGCGCCGCCGACCTTCATCTTCACCATCGTGTAGCCGGCATCGAGATGGCGCCTCATCTCGTCCTGCAGCTCCGGGATGCCCTTGCCCGGTGCGTACCAGCCGCCGCCGACATAGACGAAGCATTTGT
>DATEKY010000491.1:0-10550 GCA_035277225.1 Xanthobacteraceae bacterium | reverse complement strand
CAGATCGCGGTGCTGCTCGATGGCGCGACCCGTTTCGATCCCGACCGGCTGCACCAGGAGGCGCTGCTGATGGCCTCCAAGGCCGACATCCGCGAGGAGCTCGATCGGCTGGTCGCGCATGTCGCGCAGGCGCGCCGCCTGATCGACACGGGCGGACCTGCCGGGCGCAAGCTCGACTTCCTGTCGCAGGAGCTCAACCGCGAATCCAATACGCTGTGCGCGAAGTCGAACGACGTCGAGCTGACCAACATCGGGCTCGAACTGAAAACCGTGGTCGAGCAGTTCCGCGAGCAGGTGCAGAACCTGGAATGAGCGCGTCGCCCGACATTGCCCGCCGGGGCATCATGCTGGTCGTGTCCTCACCCTCGGGTGCGGGGAAGACCACGCTGACGCGCAACCTTCTCGAGCAGGAGGAGAACGTCGCTCTCTCGATATCGGTGACGACGCGGGAGCGGCGCGCCAGCGAGATCGACGGCTCGCACTATCATTTCATTTCGAAGCGCCGTTTCGAAGGCATGCGCGAAGCGGGCGAACTGCTTGAGTGGGCCGAGGTGCACGGCAATTATTACGGCACCCCGCGCGAGCCGGTGGAGGCCGCACTGTCGGCCGGCCGCGATATGCTGTTCGACATCGACTGGCAGGGGACGCAGCAGATCTATCAGAAGATGCGATCCGATGTGGTCAGCGTCTTCGTGCTGCCGCCGTCGGCGACCGAGTTGAAGACGCGGCTGGAACGGCGCGCGGAGGATTCCGGCGACGTCATCATCCGCCGGCTGCGCAATGCGGCGGAGGAAATCCCGCACTGGAACGAATACGACTACGTTCTGGTGAATCGCGATCTCGACAAGAGCTTCGCGCGGCTGCGCGCGATCCTCACCGCCGAGCGCCTGAAACGCGTGCTGAAGCCCAGCCTGGAAAGCTTCGTCGCCGAGTTGCTGGCCGACCTCAAAAAGATCGGTTGAGCTTACGCCACCAGCACCACCCGCCCCACGATCCTGCCCTGCCGCAGATCGTCAAGCGAGGCCTGTGCGGCCGAGAGCGGGCGCTCGATGATCGGCACCGGCGGGATCTTGCCCGCGCGCGCCAGCGCCATCATCTCGTTCGCCTCGTCGAGCGTGCCGGTCATGGTGCCTTCGATGGTGAACACACGCAGCGGAAACATCGCGATCGGCGTGGTGTAAGTGCCGCCGATGAGCCCGGTGATCACCACCTTGCCGCCCTTGGCGAGCGCGCCGCTCGCGAACGCGAGCGAGCCGTCGGAGCCGACGAAATCGACCGCGCCATAGACGCCGCCGGTCGCCTTGAACAGCGCCTTGCGGGCGTTCGGATCGGCCGGATCGTAGGCCGCCGCCGCGCCCGCTTTGAGCGCCGCCTCGCGCTTGGCGGCATCGATATCGGCGACGATCGGCGGCTGCGGGAACATCGCGAGCGCGAGCGACAGTCCCATCATGCCGACGCCGCCGAGGCCGACCAGCAGAGCCGGTCCGCGCTTGGCGTGCTCGGCGATGCGCTTGAGCGCCGAATAGGCGGTGAGCCCCGAGCACATATAGGCGCCGGCGAGCGCGGCCGGCAGTCCGCTGTGGTCGATCAGATAGCGCGGATGCGGCACCAGCACGTGCGTCGCAAAGCCACCGTCGACCTGGATGCCGAGATGGCGGGGCGCCGCGCAGAGATTCTCCTCACCCGCCTTGCAGGCCGCGCATTGGCGGCACCCGATCCAGGGAAACACCGCGAACGAGCGGCCGGTCTCGACCTTTGCGTCGGGGCCTGCATTCTCGACCACGCCCGCGATCTCGTGGCCGAGCGTGAAGGGGAGCGAGCGCTGCGAAGGCGCCGTGACGTCGAGCTTCTTGTCGCCACCGAGGCTGAAATAGCCGTCCTGCAGGTGGATGTCCGAATGGCACACGCCGCAGCGATGGATGCGCACAAGCACTTCCGTGCCGCGCGGCTCGGGCGCCTCGACCACGCTCTCGCACAGCGGCGTCGCGTAAGCGGTCATCGATTGGCGGATCATGCGGGTCATGACGAGAGTCCTTTCGCGAGCGCGACGAAGCCTTCGACCGCAATATCCTCCGCGCGCGCGGTCGGGTCGAGGCCGACTTTTTCCAGCAGCGGTGCGGGATCGAGCCCGAGCGACTTGAGGCTCGCGCGCAGCATCTTGCGGCGCTGCCCGAAGGCGGCCGCGGTGACGCGCTCGAGCGCGCGGCGATCGCAGGGCAGGGGTGCCTTGCGCGGGATCAGCTGCACCACCGACGACGTCACCTTCGGCGGCGGCACAAATGCCGAGGGCGCGATGTCGAACAGGATCTTCGCCTCCGCGCGCCAGCCCGCCAGCACCGAGAGGCGGCCGTAGGCCTTCGAGCCGGGCTTGGCGACGATGCGCTCGGCGACCTCGCGCTGGAACATCAGCACCAGCCGGTCGTACCAGGGCGGCCATGGCTCGACGGTGAGCCACGAGATCAGCAGCGCGGTCGCGATATTGTAGGGCAGGTTGGCGACGACACGGACCGGGCCGCCGCCGAGATAAGGCCGCGCGTCGAATTCCAGCGCGTCGCCGGAGACGACGGTGAGCCGCCCGGGATAGTGATCGGCAATCTCGCCGAGTGCCGCGACCGCGCGCTCGTCGCGCTCGATCGCGACGACATTGGCACCTTCGGCCAGCAGCGCGCGCGTCAGCCCGCCCGGTCCGGGTCCGACCTCGATCACGGTGACGCCGGCAAGCGGCCCCGCGGCGCGCGCGATGCGTCCGGTGAGATTGAGATCGAGCAGGAAATTCTGCCCGAGCGACTTGCGCGCCGAGAGCTCGTAGCGCCGGATGACCTCGCGCAGCGGCGGCAGCGCGTCGGTCGCGTTCATTTTGCCGGCGCCATCGCGTCCGCCGCAACCAGCCGCGCCGCGAGCTTGAGCGCCGCGACGAGGCTTGCCGGATCGGCGCGCCCGGTGCCGGCGATGTCGAACGCCGTGCCGTGATCGGGCGAGGTACGCACGAATGGCAAGCCCAGCGTGACGTTGACGGCATGGTCGAACGCCAGCGTCTTGATCGGGATCAGCGCCTGGTCGTGATACATCGCGAGCGCCGCATCGTAGCTGCGCCGCGCCGCGGCGTGAAACATGGTGTCCGCGGGCAGCGGTCCGCGCGCGTCGATGCCCTCGCGGCGCAGCCGCTCGACCGCGGGCGCGACCACCGCGGCGTCCTCCACGCCGAGCGCGCCTTCCTCGCCGGCATGCGGGTTGAGCCCGGCGAGCGCGAGGCGCGGACGCGCGATGCCGAAACGCGCGCGCAGATCGTGCGCCACGATGCGGCCCGTCTCCACAATGAGCTCGGCGGTGAGGCGCTCCGGCACCTCGCGCACCGGCAGGTGGATCGTCACCGGCACGACCGCGAGCTCCGGCGACCACAGCATCATCACCGGATGCGCGGCGCGTCCCGTCGCCTCCTGCGCAAGCCTGGCGAGAAATTCGGTGTGGCCGGGCTCGGCGAAGCCGGTGCGGTACAGCACCGCCTTGGCGACCGGATTGGTCACGACCGCATGCGCGCGCCCCGCCAACACGTCGGCGACCGCGCGGCGGATCGATGCGATCGCCGCAGGTCCGCTCGATTGATCCGGCCGACCCGGCTCGGCGCTGACGCGCTCGGCGAGCGCCACGACCGGCAGCGCGGCGGCAAATATTGTCGCGGCGGCGTCCGGCTCGACCACGCGCAGCGGAACATCGAGCCCGAGGTGCCGCGCGCGTCGCGCCAGAAAGTCGGGATCGGCGAGCAGGTAGAACGGCGGCAGCGCAAGCTCGTTACGCCTCTGCCAGACGGCGAGCGTGATGTCCGGACCGATCCCTGCCGGCTCGCCGAGCGTCAGCGCGAGCGGCAGGCTCATGACCTAGCGGATCTCGATGAGGGCCTGGCTGCGCAGTTCCTTGAGGTATTTCTTGGACAGCGCCTGGTATCGCTCCTGATACACGGCCTCGCGCGCCTCGCGCTTGGCCGTGCTCTCGCCGCCCTTCGCCTCCTTCTTGTCGCAGACCGCGAACAGTTCGACGCCCTGCATCGACACGTCCGGCGGAGTCAGCCGGCCGACCGGCGTGTTGTTCAGCGCGTCGCGCTGCTGCTGGCCGAGATCGGAGGCGAGGCGCCTGATCGTCTCGCGCACCGCCACGTCCGGCAGCCCCATCGCGAGCCGCAATCCCTCATTGCAGCTCTGGAAGCGCGCGCGCAGATTATCCGCCTCGCGCTTGCGCGCCTCGAGGGCGGATGCGCCCGCGCCGCGCGGTACCAGCAGCAGGATCGGTCGCAAGCTGTATTCGTAGTCGGTTGGCTCCGGCTTCTGATTCGGATTGCCCTGCAGCTTCACCGCGACCTCGCCCTCGCCGACCTGCAGGGCCGCGCGGAACTTGCCGCGGATGATCTGGGTCCACACGAAATCGGCATGGATGCGCGCCTTCAGCGAATCGACGCTCACCCCGCTGGCCGTGACCATCTTGGCGAACTGCTCGGAACTCATGCCGGCGCGGCGCGCGATGTTGGTGAAGGCGCTTTCGATCTCGCGTTTGGGAACCTCGGCGATATAGCGCTTGGCGATCTGGACCTTGAGCTTGTCCTCGATCAGCTCCTCGAGCACTTCATGGCGCGTCGGCGTTTTCTGCGTGGAGATCTGCACCAGCTTGGTGCGCTGCGCGACGTCGAGCGCCGTGATGGCGTCGCCATTCACCATCGCGACGATCTGCGCCTGCGCGCCCTGCGTCACCGCAAGAAGCGCGCCGATCGCGCCGCAGATCAATGCCGCCGCCGTCTTCATCCGCTTGCCGTCACCGTGTTTGATTGCGCTCAAGGACAACATCGCTTTCCTCGCCGCGCCCCCTTGGTCTGAATTCGTCAGAACAGTCCCGATCCGCTGCTGCCCGACGTGCTGGAGCTCGCGTTGACGCCCTGACTGAAGCTGGTGCCGCCGATCGTCCGCAGATTGATCACCAGCAGCACCTTGTGGTCCGTCGTCGTCGTCCCGCTGTAATTATAGTCGGTCAGGTAATTGACCGAAATAGCAAAACAGTCGTCGATGTAGCCGAGCCCGAAGCGGTGCTGGTTGATCTGCTTCGCCTCGAGGTCGTAGCGCGCCGAGGCGAGCACGCTCCAGTTCTGGGTGAACTTGAACTTGACCTCGCCGGTCACCGCCTGGCGCCGTTCGATGAAGCCGATCTCCGGCTGCTTGTCGTAATTGCCGTAGAGTGCGGTCAGCTGCCAGCGATCGAAATTGGCGCGCCCCTCGACTTCGACGCGGCGCACCGCGAACGTGTTCTCGTCGAGCAGAAGGCGCGAGATGAAGGTGTAGATGTTGTCCGGCTGGTAGGCGACGCGCGCCACGTAGTCCGAGCGCTGGGTTTCAAGCCCGCTGTTCAAGCCGGTGTTGACTGCGTCCGGCACCGCGAACGAGTTCTGCCCGAACAGTTGATAGGACTGCCCGAACAGGACGTTGACGAAGCCGCCGCGATTGAACTGCGCGGTGTATTGCACGCCGGCATTGAGGCGCGTGCCGCCCTCGATGCGGTCCCAGCCGGAGAACTTGTTCACGCTGAACAGGTTGCTGTCGTCGAAGATCAGGCTTTGCGCGTCTTCGTTCGGCATCTTGCCGATCTGCGTCTCGTTCGGCCGCACGATCAGCTGCGCAATCGGCTCGATCGTCTGCGTGCCCCACGGCTGCACGCTGATGAACGGGTAGCGGTATTCGAGGCCGACTGCCGGCATGAAGCGCCCGACCGTGCTCTCGCCGGTCGGCAGGAAATTGCCGACGCCGGTTTCGGGGCTGACCGACAGCGAGGCGACGTCGACCCGCGCGGTGGCGAACGGCGTCCATTTCTGTCCCCACGGGTCGATCAGCGTGCGGCGCCAGGTCGCCTCGGCCGAGGCGCGCGAGTAGTTGCCCGGCATGCCGCGCAGGATGCAGTCGGTGCGCGATTTCACCGCGGGATCGGCGGTCAGCCGGTCGCACTGTCCGCTGTTCAGGGCGGTCTGGGTGATCGGATCGAAGTCGGCATTGTCGCGCGACAGGCTGGTGATGTTGGCCTTGTAGGAGAACTCGCCGCCGAATATCGGCAGCGCCAGTTTGTTCTTGTAATCCATCACGCCGTGGACGACCGGCAACTGCCCTTGGACGTCGCTCGCGGAGAGGCCGTAGAAATACATCGTGCGCGCGTCGAAATAGCTGCGCTCGCCGCGGCCGGTCAGGTAGAGCTGGCTGACCGTCTCAAGTCCGCCGGACTTCAGCGGATCCATCACGGTGAAATAGGTGCGCAGCCCGTAGTCCTGGATGACGTATTTGTCCGTCACCACGGTGCCGTCCCAGCCCCAGACCCATTGGTTGTTGAGACTGAACTGACCGGTGGTGTCGAAATTCCCGCGGAACTGGCGGTTGCCCGGATCGCCGCCGCCCGACGTACGGCTTTCGAAGGCGCCGGGATTGGCCTGGATGATGCCGGCCGCGCGTATCGCGTAGGAGCCGTTGATCAAGCGGTGGCGCCACTCGCCCTGCAGCAGCAGGCCCTGCTTGGTGGTGAGCAGCGGCGTCAGCGTGAAGTCGTAGTTCGGGGCGAGCGCCCAGAAGTACGGCACCATCAAGCCGCCGCCGTACTGGCTGGTGAACGAGAACTTCGGATAGAGCACGCCGCTCTTGCGCTTGACGGTGGGGTCGGGCGTCGAGAAATACGGCCAGTAGAACAGCGGCACGCCGCCGAATTCGAGGCGCGCGTCCTCGAAATAGATCATCTTTTCGGTTTCGTCGTGGATGATGCGGGTCGCGCGCACCTGCCAGCGCGGCGGCTTGCGCGGGTCGTCCTTGCAGGGTTCGCACGCCGTGTAGACGCCGCTCTGGAACGTGGTGTAGCGCCCGCCCTCGGTGCGCTCCGCGCGGGGCGCCGCAAAGCGCGTCTTGTCGGCGGCCTCGAGCTGCAGCGAATCGACGAAGCCGTCGCGGAAATCCTCGGTCAGGTCGATGATCTCACCATGCACCACCTTGCCGTCGGCCTCGGTGAAGCGCGCATTGCCCTCGGCGCGCATCCGCTTGGTCGTCTGCTCATAGACGACCCGGTCCGCCTCGAGGGTGGAGCGCTTGTAATAGATCTGGACGTTGCCGATCGCGATGATGCGGTGGTTGACGTTGTCGTAGTTCAGCTCGTCCGCCCGCACGACCATCTTGGCGGTCGGGTCGTTGTCGCCCATCGTCGATGTGGCGGTCGGGACCTTCGGCACCTGCGGGACGCCGACGAACTGGGCGCTATTCGGGTCGAACTGGGCGGAGGCGGGCTGCGAAAGGCCCAAGGAAAAGAACAAGCAAAATCCCACAGCCGCGGCGACGGCGCACGCAAGCGCCCATCGCCGGCCATCCCCACACGTCTTCCCTGGCCGAGCGGTGATCGCTCCGGCCATTACCCGTCCTCCTGGTACAGAAGCACGACGAAACCCGTCATTCCCCCCGCAAGCGCAGGTAACCACGCGGCCAAGGCCGGATTTAACAGCTCGGCCTTACTCAAGTCTTCGGTCACCTTCGACAGAACATAGAGCAGAAAGCCTGCCGCCACGCCACTCAAAACCATCTTGGCGACGCCGCCAAAGCGGAAAAACCTTAAGCTGACCGAACAGGCAAGTAGAACCATCGCCGAGAGAAGAAACGGGCGAGCGATCAGGAGATGATATTGTAGCTTGTAGCCTGCGGCGGCGAGCCCCGACCGTTCGGCAATCTGGATATACGCTGGAAGCTCCCAGAAGGGGACGGTCTCGGGTGTGGAGAAGCTTTCGCGCACCTGCGCGGCCGTGAGATTGGTCTTGACCAGATAGCTGTCGTAGTCGCGCGGCGGCTCGCCGCTCACATGAACGCTGGCTTGATCGAGCCGCCAATGCCCCGGTTCGAGCACGGCACGCTTTGCCTCGATGCGCTCCAGCGGCTTGCCGGCCGAATCGAAGGTGAACACGCTGACCTTGTCGAGGCGCACGCCCTGTTCCTGGCTTGACGCTGCGTAAACGATCGACTGACCATCGACGCTGCGCTGGCGTACCCAGAAGCCGGTGAGCGCTTCCGGCAGCCCGGATTGCTTGTCGCCGAAGATCTCGGCCTCGAGCCGCTTCGAGATTTCGCGCATCGAGGCCGACAGCGGATTGTAGATCGCGGTCGCCACCAGTCCGATGACGAACGCCATGATCACCGCCGGCGCGACGAACTGCCAGGCCGACATGCCGGCGGAGCGGGCGACCACCAGTTCGTTGCGCCGCGACAGCGCGAGGTAGCACGCCATCGCGCCGACTAGCACCGAGAACGGCAGCAGCCGTTCGGTGAGCTGCGGCACACGGAAGAACGAGGCCTTCGCGACCATCCAGGTGGAGAGATTTGGCACGTCGGACGCGCGCCGCATGAACTCGATGTAGTCGACCAGCACGATCAGCACGAAGATGCCGGCGAAGACCGACATCACGGCGCCGAGGAAGCGCATGCCGAAATAGCGGACGAGGGTGCGCGAAACCATGGCTCAGGTGCTCGGCGCCAGACGCCGCGAGAAGCGTTCGAACAGGCTGGCGACCGGCTGCGTGAGGAAGGCCGGCGGCTCGATCACCACGCCGCGCGCGATCGCATAGAAGCCGATCCCGAGGGCGAGCACGATGGAGGCGTACTGCACCACGACTGCGAAGCCGTTCTGCGTCGCGACCACGTTGCAGACAAACCCGGTCAGGCGCAACGCGCCGATCGCCACGATCGTCATGATCAGCGACATTTCGCGGCTCTGGCGGCTGGTGCGCGGCGCGCCGAGAATCGCGAAGCACAGCACCGTGAACGCGATCGGATAGAGCGGCGCGGCGAGGCGGTCATGCAGTTCGGCGCGGAAATGCGTCGGCAATTGCTTGTAGGTGGGATCGTCCGGTTCCGGGAAGGCGACGTCCCACAGATTGCGCTCGCGCACGCCGAAGGCCTGCAATTGCGGCCCGCCGGCGAAGCGCGAGAGATCGAACGCGTAGCGCTCGAAGTTCACGATGGTGGGGTCGACCCGTCCGGCCTCGAGCCGGTGCACGGCGCCGTTCATCAGCAGCAGAAACGTGCCGGTGCCCGTTTCGACGATCTCGCCGTATTCGGCGAGCGAGGTGACGCGTTCCTTCTCGTCGCGCCGGTCGTCGATGAAGATGCCGAGCAGCTGCCCGTCATTGCGCCGTTCGCGGATGTGGAAGGTGAGGCCGCGCTCGATCGTGATGAAGCGGCCGGGTTGCACGATATTGATGACGAAGTCCGCCTTGACCTTGGTGGCCCAGATGCGCAGTTCGCGCAGGCCCTTCGGCGCCAGGTAGGCGCTGATGCCGAGCACCAGCACGGACACCACGATCGTGGTGGTGAGGAACGGGCGGAAGATGCGCCACGGCGACATGCCGGACGCGTTCATCACGACGATTTCCGAGTCGGTATTGAGCCGGTTGAGCGTGTGGCCGACCGCGATCACCAGCGCGATCGGCGCGATGACCAGCACCAGCATCGGAATCAGCAGGCCGGTGATTCCGACGAACACCAGCACGGTCTGGCGCTGGTTGGTCATCAGGTCGATCTCGCGCAGCGCGTGCGTCAGCCAGATGACCGCCGTCAGGCTGATGCAAATCAGCAGGAACGCACCGAAGGTGGTGCGGAAAATGTATCGGTCGAACGAACCCATAAACCGCCCGGTCCCCCAGCTGCCCCCGCGACGCAACGTCCCCGGCGCACCGCAGCAAGTCCTTAGGCGGGCTCGATGGCAAGACCGGGGCAGGCATCTCGCAACCGTGCAGAGGATGGGGTATGGAATCGCCCAAAATCAGTGGTTTAGCGCTCCGGCGCGCATTTTCTCCAACAGTGTGACATGAAAGGATCAATCCCCATGGCGGATTCCCGAAAACTCGGCTTTGGCCCAATCGCGGCCCCGGCCGGGGGCGTTCTCGTGGTATTCGCCGACGAGGGGGTGAAGCTCGGTCCGAAGACCAGCCGGCTGCTCGGTTCCGGGGCCGATCTGGTGGCGCGCGCGGCCAAGACCGAGCGGTTCACCGGCAAAAGCGGCAGCGCGCTCGACATCGTGGCGCCGGACGGACTCAAGGCGACGCGGCTGATCGTGATCGGAACCGGCAAGGCGGACGACCGCAAGCCCTCCGATGTCGTGAAGCTCGGCGGCATCGTGCAGGGCCGTGTTCCCTCTTCCGCGACCGAGGTCACCGTGCTGCTGGAACTCGGCAACGGGCCGGTGAAGCCGGAGGCAGCCGCCGACATCGCGCTCGGCGCCAGTATGCGCGCCTACACGTTCGACCGCTACAAGACCAAGCGCAAGGAGGGCGACGAAGGCCCGAGCAAGGCGCGCATGACGCTGGCCGTCGTCGACGTCGCGGCAGCGCGCAAGGCATGGGGCTTAAAGCAGGCGGTGCTGGAGGGCGTGGTGCTGGCGCGCGACCTCGTCAACGAGCCGCCCAACGTACTCTATCCGGTCGAGTTCGCGCGCCGCGCCGCGCAGCTGCGCAAGCTCGGCGTCGGCGTCGAGATCCTCGACGTGAAGGCGATGCGCAAGCTCGG
>DATEKY010000490.1:0-6711 GCA_035277225.1 Xanthobacteraceae bacterium | reverse complement strand
ACCATCGAGCCGGAGCCCTATCAGCTCAAGCTGCAGCAGGCGCAGGCCGCGGAAAGCGCCGCCCAGGCCTCGCAGAAGCAGACCGAAGCCGACTTCGAGCGGCAGCAGGAACTGGTGCAGCGGCAGGCCGCCTCGAAGGCGGCATTCGATGCCGCCGTTGCCCGGCGCGACAGCGACAAGGCGAAGGTGCTGCAGGCGCAGGCCGACACCAAGACCGCGCAGATCAATCTCGATTACACCAAGGTGGTGGCGCCGTTCGCTGGCATCGTGAGCGCGCGCCAGGTCTCGGTCGGTGAATTGGTCGGCGGCAGCGGCACGCAGGTGCTCGCCACCATCGTTCAGCTCGATCCGATCTACGTGAATTTCAACGCGAGCGAACGCGACGTGCTGCACGTGCGCGACATGCTCTACAAGCGCAACCAGCGCGCGGTCGATCTGCTCGGCACCGAGGTCGAGGTCGGGCTGCAGACCGACCAGGGCTATCCGCACAAGGGCAAGCTCGACTACATCGCGCCGACCGTCAGCCAGGCCACCGGCACGCTCGCGGCGCGCGCCGAGCTGCCGAATTCCTCGCGGCTGATGCTGCCCGGCTTCTTCGTGCGGGTGCGAGTGCCGCTGCAGGAGACGTCAGCGATACTGGTGCCGTCGGTCGCACTCGGCAGCGACCAGGGCGGGCGCTACGTGCTGGTGGTCAACGGCGAGAACGTGGTCGAGCAGCGCAAGGTCGAGGTCGGACCGGTGGTCGGCGAGATGACCGTGATCGAGAACGGCCTCAAGGCCGATGACCGCGTCGTCACCGCCGGCATCCTGCGCGCCGTGCCGGGACAGAAGGTCGATCCACAGACGAAGACCGCCGCCGCGAAATAACATTCGTTATACCTCCCGCTTTGAGGGGAAGGTCAACGGAGCATGGGGCAGGCATGATCTCCCAATACTTCATCGAGCGGCCGGTCCTCGCCAACGTCCTGGCGATCCTGATGATCGTGATCGGCGCGGTCGCGCTGTTCTCGCTGCCGGTCGCGCAATATCCCGACGTCACTCCGCCGACCGTGCAGGTGCAGACGCGTTATCCGGGCGCGAGCGCGCGCACCATCATCGACACCGTGGCGCTGCCGATCGAGCAGCAGGTCAACGGCGTCGAGAACATGATCTACATGCAGTCGACGAGCACGTCCGACGGGAGCTACACGCTGATCGTCACGTTCAGGATCGGCACCGATCTCAACTTCGCGCAGGTGCTGGTGCAGAACCGCGTGTCGGCTGCACTCTCCTCGCTGCCCGACGCGGTGCAGAAGCAGGGCGTCAACGTCCAGAAGCAGTCGACCGCGATCCTCTCGTTCGTGACGCTGACCTCGCCGGAGAAGAAGTTCGACAGCCTGTATCTCGCGAACTACGCGACGATCCGCCTGAAGGACGAACTCGCGCGGCTGCCCGGCGTCGGCAACGTGCTGATCTTCGGCGCCGGCCAGTACTCGATCCGCGTCTGGCTCGATCCGGAGAAGCTCAAGGCGCGCGGTCTCACCGCGTCGGACGTCACGCAGGCCCTGCAGCAGCAGAGCCAGCAGGTCGCGGCCGGCCAGATCGGCGGCCCGCCGACCGAGACCGGTCAGCCGTTCCAGTACACCGTGACGGTCGCGGGACGCCTTGCCGACGTGGAGCAGTTCGAGAACGTCATCGTGAAGACCGGCGACGGCGGCGCGGTCACGCGCGTGCGCGACGTCGGCCGCGTCGAGCTCGGCGCGCAGACCTACGGACAGATCTTCAAGGTCAACGACCGGCCCGCGGCCGGCATCGCGGTGTTCCAGTCGCCGGGCGCGAATGCCCTGAACGTGCAGACCGTCGTGACCAAACGCATGCGGGAACTGTCGCGCGAATTTCCCGCCGGGCTCGTGTTCGAGGTTCCGTTCGACACCACCAAGTTCGTCGATGAGGCGATCAAGGAGGTCTACAAGACCCTGATCGAAGCCGCGCTCCTCGTGCTGATCGTGATCCTGATCTTCCTGCAGGACTGGCGCGCGATGCTGATCCCGGCGACCACCGTGCCGGTGACGATCATCGGCGCGTTCGCCGCGATGGCGGCGCTCGGCTTCTCGGTCAATCTCTCGACGTTGTTTGCGATCGTGCTCGCGATCGGCATCGTGGTCGACGACGCCATCGTCATCGTCGAGGGCGTCGCGCACAACATCGAGCGCGGGCTCACGCCGCACGACGCCTCGATCAAGGCGATGGACGAGCTGTTCGGGCCGATCATCGGCATCACGCTGGTGCTGATGTCGGTGTTCATCCCGGCGGCGTTCATGCCGGGGCTCACGGGAAAGATGTACGCGCAGTTCGCGCTGGTGATCGCCGCGACCGCGATCCTGAGCGCGATCAATGCCGCAACGCTGAAGCCGACGCAGGCCGCGCTGTGGATGCGCACCCCGGTGCCGCCGGAGAAGCGCAACTTCCTCTATCGCTGGTTCAACCGCGGCTACGACGCGCTGGAGCGCGGCTATGTCCGCCTGATCGGCCGGATGGCGCGGGCGAGCGTCGTGTCGGTCGTGATCGCGCTGCTGATTGTCGCGGGCGGGCTTTACGGCCTCTCGCGTGTCGCGGCGGGTTTCATTCCGATCGAGGATCAGGGCTATCTGGTCGTCGCCGTGCAGCTGCCCGACGGCGCCTCGCTCGAGCGCACGCAAAAGGCGATGGACGAGGTCGCGGCCATCGCCAGCAAGACGCCGGGCGTCGATCAGGTCGTCACCGTCGCGGGCATCTCGCCGCTCGACAATTCCGCCTCGCTGGCGAATGCCGGCGTTTCCTACATCACGCTCAAACCGTGGAGCGAGCGCGGCAAGGGGCAGGACCTGCTGTCGCTGTTCGTCGGAATGAACAAATCGATGCAGGCGGTGATGGATGCGCGCGTGCTGGTCGTACCACCGCCGCCGATCCAGGGCGTCGGCAACGCATCGGGCGCGACCATGCAGCTCGAACTGCGCGACGGCAGCTTCGATTTCACCAAGCTGCAGGGCCTCGCCAACGCGATGGTCGAGGCCGGCTCCAGCCAAACCGCGTTCCAGCGGATGATGACGACGTTCCGCTCCGACGCGCCGCAGTACCGCATCGACGTCGACCGCGTGAAGGCGCAGACGCTGCACGTCAACGTCGATCAGGTGTTCTCGACCATCCAGACCTTCATGGGGTCGACCTACGTCGTCCAGTTCAACAGGTTCGGCCGCACCTTCCAGGCCTACGTGCAGGCCGACGCGCAATTCCGCCTGCGCCCGGAGGACATTACGCAGCTCACCGTGCGCAACAGCCAGGGCCAGACCGTGCCGATTGGAACGCTGGCATCGGTCGAGCCGACGACCGGCCCGCCGCTCATCAGCCTGTACAATCTCTACCCGACCGCGACCGTCATCGGCATTCCGGTGCAGGGGGTCTCGTCGGGCCAGGGCATGGCGCTGATGGAGCAGATGGCGGGGCGCATCCTGCCCGCCGGCACCGGCTTCGAATGGACCGCGCTCTCCTATCAGGAGAAGCTCGTCGGCAATCAGATGTACCTGGTGTTCGGGCTCGGCATCCTGCTGGTCTATCTGGTGCTCGCCGGCCAATATGAGAGCTGGTACGCGCCGCTCGCGATCGTGTTGTCGGTGCCGCTGGCGCTGGTCGGGCCTGCCTCGGTCCTCATCGGGCTCAAGGTCGACGCCAATCTCTACGTGCAGATCGGGCTGATCCTGCTGATCGCGCTGTCGGCAAAGAACGCGATCCTGATCGTCGAGGTCGCGCGCGAACGGCGCATCAAGGAAGGGCATTCGATCGTCCAGTCGGCCATCGAGGCCGCGCAATCCCGGCTGCGGCCGATCCTGATGACGTCGATCGCCTTCATCCTGTCGGTGGTGCCGCTGGTGATCGCGACCGGCGCCGGCGCGAGCGCGCGCAAGTCGATCGGCATCACGGTGTTCACCGGCATGATCGCCTCGACCTGCCTCGCGGTGCTGTTCGTGCCGTCGCTGTTCGTCGTGATCCAGCGCTTCGAGGAGTGGGTGAAGGGCCGCAAAAACCGCCCTGCGGAAACCGTGGCGGCGGAGTGACGCGGCTTTTGCCGCATCCACAAGGGTGACAAACCGCGCGGTAGCGTCACAATGGCGCCAAAGCGGCCGGCACGGCCGCGACAACGTCGAGGAGCGGGGGAGACGCATGGAACGCATCTGGCTCAAGCAGTATCCGCCGGGCATGCCGACCGAGATCGATGCCTCGCAGTATCCCTCTCTGGTCATGCTGCTGGAGGAGAGCTTCGCGAAGTATCGCGACCGCAAGGCCTTCATCTGCATGGACAAGGCGATCACCTACGGCGAACTCGACGCGCTGTCGCGCGACTTCGCCGCCTACCTGCAGGGCACCGGCCTGAAGTTCGGCGACCGCGTCGCGCTGATGATGCCGAACGTGCTGCAATATCCGGTGGCGACCGCAGGCGTGCTGCGCGCCGGCATGACGGTGGTCAACGTCAATCCGCTCTACACGCCGCGCGAGCTCGAGCATCAGCTCAACGATTCGGGCGCCGAGGCGATCGTCATCCTGGAGAACTTCGCCACCACGCTGGAAAAGGTCGTCAAGAATACGCGGGTGAAGCGCATCATCCTCGCCAACATGGGCGACATGCTCGGCTTCCCGAAGGGCGCGATCGTCAACCTGGTCGTGCGCAAGGTGAAGAAGATGGTGCCGCCCTATTCGCTGCCCAGCGCAGTGCAGTTCAAGGCGGCGGTCGCGGCCGGCAAGGGCAAGCCGCTCAACACGCGCGCGATCTCGCCGGACGACGTGGCGTTCCTGCAGTACACCGGCGGCACGACCGGCGTGTCGAAGGGCGCGACGCTTCTCCATCGCAATATCGTGGCGAACGTGCTGCAGAACGATCTGTGGCTGCAGCCCGCGCTGTCGAAGGAGCCGAAGGTCGAGCAGCTGTTCATCGTGACGGCGCTGCCGCTCTATCACATCTTCGCGCTGACCGCGTGCTTCCTGCTGGCGATGCGGTCCGGCGGCGTGTGCCTGCTGATCCCGAACCCGCGCGACATTCCGAACCTGGTGAAGGAATTGTCGAAGTACAAGGTCAACAAGTTCCCGGCGGTGAACACGCTCTACAACGCGCTGCTCAACCATCCGGATTTCGGCAAGATCGATTTCTCGATGCTGAAGGCCTCGAACGGGGGCGGCATGGCGGTGCAGCGCGCGGTCGCGGAACGCTGGCTCAAGGCGACCGGCTGTCCGATCATCGAAGGCTACGGCCTGTCGGAAACCTCGCCGGTGCTCACCTGCAATCGCGGCGACAATCACGAATTCACCGGTACGATCGGCCTGCCGGTGCCCTCGACCGAGATTTCCATCCGCGACGACGACGGCAACGAATTGCCGCTCGGCCAGGCGGGCGAGATTTGCGCCCGCGGTCCGCAGGTGATGGCGGGCTACTGGCAGCGCCCGGAAGAGACCGCGCAGGTGATGACCAAGGACGGCTTCTTCCGCACCGGCGACATCGGCGTGATGGACGAGAAGGGAATGGTGAAGATCGTCGACCGCAAGAAGGACATGGTGCTGGTCTCGGGCTTCAACGTCTATCCGAACGAGGTCGAGGACGTGATCGCAATGCATCCGGGCGTGCTCGAATGCGCCGTGATCGGCGTGCCGGACACGGCGTCGGGCGAAGCCGTGAAGGCCTTCGTGGTGCGGCGCGATCCGGCGCTGACCGAACAGGAGCTGATGAAGTTCGTCGCCGAACAGCTCACCAACTACAAGCGCCCGAAGATCATCGAATTCCGCGACGAACTGCCGAAGACGCCGGTCGGCAAGATCCTGCGCCGCGCGCTGCGCGACGAGGTGGTGAAGAAGGCGGCGGCGTAGCGCGACATCGGCCGTCGCCCGGACCGAGCGAAGCAAAATTCTGCCTTTGCATGGGGTTGTTTTTCGATTTTTTTCCGCGGCGACGCCCGATCGCCGCGGTTAATCCTTCGTAAACGTCCAAGTCACAATTTGGACGCAGCGATTCGTATTGTTGCGGGTCGCAGAAGCGGCGATCTCACCCATGACACGACTTTTCGTTTTCGCGCTCGCGCTGGCCACCGCCGGCCTGAGCGCCGTTGCGCCTGCGCGCGCGCAGCTGACCGAATCCGAACTGGTGATGCGGCTCAATCGGCTCGAGGGCCAGGTGCGCCAGCTCACCGGGCAGATCGAGCAGCTGCAGCACCGCAACCAGCAGCTCGAGCAGCAGTTGGCGCGAGCGCCGCAGAGTGGGCCGCCTTCCGCCCAGCAGCGCAGCGCGCCGCCGCCGCCGCAGCAGCCGCAATACGCGCCGCCGCAAAGCTATCCGCAACAGCAACAGACCTATCCGCAGCAGGGCTACCCGCAGCAGGCTTACCCGCCGCAGCAGGATTCCTATCCGCCCGGACCGCCGCCTGCGGGCGGACGGCGCGGCGATGCGTTCGACCCGAACCAGAATCCGAACGCGCCCGGCGCGCCGCGTGCGCTCGGCGGCGGCGGTGTGGTCGCTGCGGCTCCGCCGCTCGATAACCAGGCGAGCGACGAAGAGCCCTATGTCGGCGCGCCCGGCGGCCGGCAGCCCGGCGCGCCGCTCGATCTCGGCGTCATGGCGGAGGAAGCCGCGAACGCGCCCCCGATGCGCCGCGAGGTACGCCAGATCCCGGGCGCGCTGCCGCCCCCGCCGCCGCGCAATCCGAGCGGCACCGG
>DATEKY010000489.1:0-5098 GCA_035277225.1 Xanthobacteraceae bacterium | reverse complement strand
CGCGTCGCACATCAAGGCCTTTGTCTCCCAAGGAAGCCAGCGTGCCGGCCGCGCCGCCGAGTTGCGCCACCAGCACGCGGGCTTTGAGCTCGCGCAGCCGCACCGCATGGCGATCCATCGCGGCAAGCCAGATCGCGCATTTGTAGCCGAAGGTAATGGGCAGCGCCTGCTGCAGATGCGTGCGGCCCGGCATCGCGGTGTCGCGATGCTTTTCGGCAAGCTTTTGCAGCGCGGCAGACACCGCCGCCATGTCGCGCTCCACGATCGAGAGCGCCGCACGGATCTGCAGCACCGTCGCGGTGTCCACGATATCCTGCGTGGTCGCGCCCCAGTGCACGTAGCGTCCAGCCTCGCCAAGCTTTGCGGAGAGCTGCCGCACCAGCCCGAGGATCGGATAGCCGACATTCTCGGCTTCGTGCTTCAGCACGTCACGATCGATCGGCACCGAGGGCGCCGCCCTGGCGATGGCATCCGCCGCGTCCCGTGGAATGACGCCGAGACGTCCCTGTGCAACCGCGAGCGCAACCTCCGCCTCGACGAAGCATTTCAGCAGATTGTCGTCGGAGAACACGGCGCGCATGTCGGCGCTACCGAACATGTCCTTGAAGATGTCGCTGTCGAGGACGGTGGAGGGCATGGTGGGCCTCGCTTGAGTTCAGCTGCGCAGCCCGGATGAAGCGAAGCGAAATCCGGGGTCGGTCGAGCTGCGAAAGCCCCGCATTCCGCTGCGCTCCATGCGGGCTACCGGCTCGTGAAAGCCTTGTGCTCCTTCGCGTAACGCACCAGCGCGGCGAAGCGATAGAGGCCGTGCACAAATTTTCCGTAGGGCATGGTGAGGAACAGCGCGAAGACTACGCCGAGATGCAGCGCCAGCAGCAGCGGCATCGCGGGGGTCGCGCGCAGGACCAGCAGCAGCAATCCGGTCAGGCTCGTGGCGAACAGCATCGCAATAAACGCGAAGTCCATGCCGAGGTGCGGCTCGTCCACCATGATCGGGTCGCGCCGCAGCTTGGCGATCATCAGCCCCAGCGGCCCGAAGATCAGCCCGATGCCGCCGAGCGTGCCGAGCACCACCGGCAGGTCCCACCACGGATACGGCGCTTCGCGCGCGAGCAGATAGTGATAGAGCGTCGCCACGCAGGTCGACGCGAAGCAGAGCGCGAAGCCATAGAACGTGAGGTGGTGATAGAACTGCCGCCGGTCGTTCGGCCGCTCATCATGGTTGTAGCAGCCGATGCCGCCGCCATCGAGGTAGCGCAACGTGCCGGCATCGCGGATCGCCTGCCACAGGCCGCCTGCGAGCGGCGCGACACCGCCATCGCGCCAGAAGGCGCGCAGGCCCATCGCGAGCGCCACCATGGCATAGAGGAAGACCAGTCCGAACAGCAGCGCCATCGCGTTGTGCGGCATCAGCCGGTAGAACGCGCCCGGCCCGGTATGCGTGCCGAAGATTACGCTCGCATCGTGCCACGCCGCGAAACCGAGGATGAATGCCGCGACGCTCAGCGCCGCCACGATGGCGATCGCGAGGCCGTTGCGCGCGAACATCGGGGCGAGCGCGGCAGGCCATGTGTACGCGGCGTAGGACTCGTTGCGCACCTGCGCAAGCACGCGCGGCACGTTGACGTCGAACTCGTGCGGCGGCGAGAACTGGCAGTCGACGTAGCAGGCGCCGCATGAATGGCAGAGGTTCGCGAGATAATTCAGGTCACCGTCGGGAAACGCGCGGCGCATCTCCATCGCGGGGAACACGGCGCACAGGCCCTCGCAATAGCGGCAGGAGTTGCACACCGTCATCAGCCGGTCCGCCTCGGCGAGCAGCGCGGTCGCGTGGCTGCCCGGGCGCGCGCCGGCCTTCTCAGTTGCGAGCATTGGCGGCCGCCTCCCTGCCGGCGATGCGGCCGAATACGCTGCCGATGGTCATGCCCATGCCGGCCGCATAGCCGCGGCCGAGTACGTTGCCGGCCATCACCTCGCCGGCCGCGAACATGTTCGCGGACGGCTTGCCGTCGCTCATCAGCATGCGTGCCTGCTTGTTCACCTTGGTGGCGAGATACGTGAACGTGATGCCGGGGCGCACCGGATACGCGTAGTAAGGCGCGGTCTCGAGGCGCCGCGCCCAGTGCGACTTCGGCGGCTTGATGCCTTCGGTGCGGCAGTCGTCCAGGATGGTGTCGTCGAAGGTGCCGGGCCGCACCGCGGCGTTGAACTCCGTCACCGTCGCTTCCAGCACGTCCGGATCGAGCGACAGCTTTCCGGCGAGTTCGCAGATGCTCGCCGCCTCGATCGGCGGATAGAGCGAGGGCATGAACAGCTTGAGCGAGGACGCATCGAAGAGGATGTAGGCGATCTGGTCCGGCTGCTGCGCGACGAGCCGGCCCCAGATGGCGTAGCGCTTCGGCCAGATCTCCTCGCCCTCGTCGTAGAAGCGCCGCGCGTGCTTGTTCACCACGATGCCGAACACCACGCAGTCGAGCCGCGTGATGATGCCGCCGTCGTATTTCGGCGCGCGCGCGTCGATCGCCACCGCGTGGCACTGGGTCGGGTCGCCGGTCTCCTGCACGCCGCGATCGAGAAGCATCTTCAGCACGGTGCCGCGATTGTGCGGCGTCCCGCGGATGAGGAAATTGTCCGCCGCCGGCCCCCAGTACTGTTTCAGCCACTCGATGTTCGACTCGAAGCCGCCGCAGGCCGCAACGAAGGTCGCGGCGCGCACAGTGTGACGTTCGGCTCCGCGCTGCACCGTGGCGGAGAGGAACATGCCGTTGTCGATGTCGAGGTCGACCACCTCGGCCTCGTAGGCGATCTCGACGCCGAGGCTCTCGGCAGTCAGGTACAGCGCGTTCAGCATCGAGCGCCCGCCGCCGAGGAAGAACGAGTTGGTGCGGCCGAGGCTCAAGGTACCGCCCAGCGAAGGCTGGTAGCGCACGCCCTGTTCGGGGAGCCAGTCGAGCACGGTCTTCGACTCGGCGATCATGTGGCGCGCCAGCACCTCGTCGGTGTGGCCCTGCGTGACCTGCAGCAGGTCCTGGAAGAACTCCTCTTCGGGGTAAGGCCCGCTCAGGGTCTCGGTCGCAGCGTCGTGTGCGCAACGGATGTTGCGGGTGTGGCGCGTGTTGCCGCCGCGGTAGAACTTCGTCGCCATCTCGCACAGCACCACGGAGGAACCGGCGCGCCGCGCCGCGATTGCCGCACACAGCGCGGCATTGCCGCCGCCCGCGACCAGCACGTCGTATTTTTTGCTCAGGTCGGCCATGAGGGTCTTTCAAGCAGACCGGCGGCGATTTGGAAATGGTTCAGGCCGCATACGCGGTCTGCTCTGGAAGGCTCGTAGCCCGGGTGAGCGAAGCGACACCCGGGATTCCTGCGATAGCCCCGGATATCGCTGCGCTCATCCGGGCTACGGCGCCACCAGCGCCAGCGCGCGCACCGGGCTGCCGCTGCCGCGTATGATCTTCAGCGGCGCCGCGATGACCAGTGCGCCGACCGGCGGCAGCAGGTCCAGGTTCGCGAGGCACTGCAGCCCGTAGCGGCCGGCGCCGTGCATGTAGGTGTGACACGGATAGGGCGGACGGAAATGCGCCGCCTGCCCGGCGTCCGTACCAATGGTCTCGGTGCCGAAGCCGAGCGCGTCCCGTTCGTCCACCAGCAAGCGCACCGCGCTCGCGTCCGGCCCCGGCGTGTGCTGGCCGGCCTCGTCGAAATTCTGGTAGGCGACCGCGTCAGCGCGCTTGCTCCAGTCGGTGCGCATCAGCACCCAGGCACGGGGTGGGATCTTGCCGTGCTTTTCCTCCCACGCGCGCAGATGATCCGCGGTAAGCAGGAAATCCGCGTCGCGCGCGGCCTCGCTCGAGCAATCGATCACGCAGGCCGGCGCCACGAACGCGGCGGGCGGCAAGGTGTCGGTTGAATTATTCGGCAGGTCGCGCCCGGTGATCCAGTGCACTGGCGCGTCGAAATGCGTGCTGGTGTGCTCGCCGAACGAGAGATTGTTCCAGTACCAGCCGGGGCCGCGCGCGTCGTAGCACGCGATCTCCTCCATGCGGAACGGCGCGCACTGGTCGAACTCGGGCGGCAGCACGATCTGCGGGAAGCGCGGCGACAAGGTCTGCGACAGGTCGATCACACGCACGCTGCCGCCAGCGAGCGCTCTGGCCAAGGCGACAAGGACGCTCATTGGTCCCACAGCTCGCGTTCCAGCACCTTCTGGCTCTCGCGGAAGCGCGTGATCAGGTCCTGCGCGACGTCACCCGGATAGACGTCCTCGGCGCCGTCGCGCAGTGCCGTCACGATCGCTTTCGCCAACGCGGCGGGTGCGAGCTTGGGCGGCGGCACGAGTTGATTCCATTCGTCGTCGATCGGTCCGGGAAAGACGTTCACCACGCGGATGCCCGAGTGGCGCATCTCGGCGCGCAAATTCTGCGATAGCGCCAGCGCCGCCGCCTTCGAGGCCGAGAACGTGCCGTGCGAGGGCAAAGCGGAGAGCGCATGGATCGAGAGCAGGTTCACCCATGCGGTCGCGCCGGTGTTTTCCGCCGCCCGCGCACGCATCGCCGGACCGAAGGCTTGCGCGAGGCGCATCAGGCCGAGGTAGTTCACCTCCATCTCGGCGCGCGCCGTCTCGGTGCCGCGGTCCGCGATGGTGTGGTTGCGATGCAGCTCGGCATTGCTGATCAGGATATCGACCTTGCCACCGATCACGCCGGCAAGATCGCGCACGGATTTCTCGTCGGTGACGTCGAGCGCCATGTATTCGAGTTGCGGTAGCTTGAGCGCAGGCGCGGCCTGCTTCCACGGCTCGGCGACGCCGAGCCACACGATGTCGGTGCCGGCGTCCACGAGCGCCTTCGCCAACGCCTGGCCAGTCGCGCTCTTGCCGTCGGTGATCAGCACCTTGCGGTGCGTCGGGTCGCTGGTCATCTCGCGCAGCATCGGATCGGTCCTGTCCACTTCGCCTTGGGGCAGCGCGATCAGCACGCCCTGCCCGCTCTTGTCGAGATGCGCGCGCACGGTGACGCGCGACGGCGCGGCGCAATCGCGATGCAGATGCGCCAGCACGATCGGCCCGGCATCGAGCCGCACGCTGCCGACACGGATC
>DATEKY010000488.1:0-2476 GCA_035277225.1 Xanthobacteraceae bacterium | reverse complement strand
TATGCCTCAATCCCTCAAGTGCCAGGGATGGCGCAAATGGGCGGTCTCTACACTTAGGGGCGGATGGAGGCCACGGGTTCGTCCTCTCGAGAGAATGCTAGCTAGTTTCTGTCGCGAAACGCATTTCGCCCTTTAAAATATGGGTTATCGCGCGATTTTCGCACACGTTTTTCTTGCGCCGTACATGTGCATAGGATCACATTGTTCATATGAAGCATGTTGATTCGGAATCGCCTTCGGATGTTGCGCGCTGGCTGCGAAGCGAATCGACGAGTCTCTGGCCTGCGCTTCTGGGTTCGCTGAGCCTTCGTCGTAGCCGGTGCATCCGCAGGAATTGCCCGGCGTGCCGGTCTGGCGAACAGCATCAAAGTTATGTGCTCTACGGTCGCGCGAACGGGCGCCGTGTCGCCGTCTACGTGCCGGAAGAGCTTGTGCCGGAGGTTCAGCGCAGCCTGGACAACGGGCGCGCTCTGCAGGATCTGCTGCAGCAGGCGGCACCGCGATACATCAAAGCGCTGAAGCGAGAACGCGCCGAAGCATCCAGAAGCAAGAAGAGCCGAGCGATGTGAGAGCGACGGCGCGACAGATCAGCTTTGCCGATTGGGAGCTGATGCGGCAACGCGATCAGGACATTCGCCTGGAGCCGCTGCTGGAGGCGATATCTGGCTTTCTCGACGACCAGCGGGACGTCATCGAGCGCGTCCGGCGGGACCTGGTGCGTGGCCTGAAGCAGCCTGATAGCGGTCGTCACGGATTAACGGCGACGCAGGTTCTGCGCTCGCTGGTTCTGATGCGGCTCAAGAACTGGGACTATCGCGAGTTGCGTGAACGCATCGCAGATGGATTGACGCTTCGTCAGTTCACCGACTTCTACTGCGCGCCGGTGCCGAAGCATGACGCCTTTCAGCGTGGCTTCATCCGTCTGACCCCACAAACGCTGAGAGTGGTCAACGATTTGGTGGTTCGGGCAGCGGTCGAGCTCGGATTGGAGGACGGTGCTAAGTTGCGGGTCGACACGACGGTGGTGCAGACCGACATTCATCATCCGACTGACAACACGTTGCTATGGGATGTGGTCCGCGTCGTCACACGCCTGGTCCGCCGTCTGGCCAAAGCGCTGGAATTGCGAAGAATCAAGGGCTTTTGCGACCGCACGCGCGCGGCGCGGCGCCGGATGTACGAGATCCAGCGCATGACGACGAGGCAGCGTCACGAGCAGCAGGCCCGCACATACCGAGTGCTCATCGACATCGCCGAGGAGGTCGTAGGAAACGCACGCGCGGGGCTCGAGAGAACCCGCACGATCCGCGGCAAGGACGTGTTCACCGACATGGCCATCGAGGAACTGCGCGGGCAGATCGAGCACTTCTGCCACCTGGGAGATCGTGTCATCGATCAGGCACGTCGTCGTGTGCTCTTTGGTGAGCAGCTCGCTACCGACGAGAAGATTTATTCCATCTTCGAGCCTCATACCGACCTGATCAAGCGCGGCAAGGTGCGCACGCCGGTCGAGTTTGGCCACAAGGTCTTCCTCGCCGAAAGCGCAGCAGGCCTGATCACGCAATACGAGGTGCTGAGGGGCAATCCACCCGACGAGGTCCACGTGGCATTTTCCCTCCAGCGCCACAGGCAGTCCTTTGGCCGGGCCCCGCAACTGTACGGCTCAGATCGTGGCTTCTTCAGTGAGCAGAACCTCGCCTCGTGCAAGCACGCCGGCGTCAAAGTGGTGTGCATTCCTCAGCGTGGCGGCGAGAGGACGGCGCGACGGGAGGCATATGAGAAGAGTACGGTCTTCAAGGATGGTCAGCGCTTTCGCGCCGGCATCGAGGGACGCATCTCCGTGCTGTTTCGAGGCCGCGGCATGAAGCGCTGCCTCGCCGAAGGACGCGACCGTTTCGAGCTGTGGGTCGGCGCTGCCGTGCTCGCCAACAATCTCATGAGGATCGCAGCACTGCTGGCGCGACCGCCACGCAAGCGAAAAGCTGCTTGATCGACACGACGGCCCGCCACGGTCACTCAAAGTGGCCACCGCTCAGCACATCCCAAGCTGACAAACGGCGTGCAACTCCCAACCGTACCGAAAACTCGCCCGTTACGAGCTTGCCGATTCCACCATTCTCCATCATTTTGTGCCCAATCTATCGGCATAACTTGAGTCGGACCCGCTAAGTTCAGCCGTTTCGCGACAGAAACTAGACTAGCCGGCTGGAAGGACGTGGTACCGGTGGAAGGCAAGGCTGAGCTCCTGGTCAAGTTCACGAAGCCGGCGACCCGCGAACATCCGTTCATGTATCATTGCCACATCCTCGAACACGAAGACGCCGGGATGATGGGACAATACATCTGTACGTGAGCGACTCTTCGGGGCCCGCTTGGCGGCCAGCTTGAAAGGTACCTTTAGGCAGGAAATGCACCTAAAGTCTTTGCCCATCCCCGTAAGTTATTGAAACCGCAGCAAATGCGACCGCCCTCCGAG
>DATEKY010000487.1:0-7989 GCA_035277225.1 Xanthobacteraceae bacterium | reverse complement strand
AACTGCGCCGGCGCATGGGCGAGGAGGCGCGCAAGACCGTTGCCGAGCAGTACGCGACTGCCGTCATCGCGCCGCGCCTTGCCGCGATATTGAGCGAAGCGGCCGCCGCATGATGCGTTGCACCTGCGGGCAGCCGTGAGTATGGTCCGCGCGCATTCGCACCGGAGCCTCGGCACGGCGTGATGGGGCGTAGCCAAGTGGTAAGGCAGCGGATTTTGATTCCGCCATTCCCAGGTTCGAATCCTGGCGCCCCAGCCAAACAATCACTTTGTGACGGCAGGTCCGATCACCCGCGCCTCGCCTGCGCGCGCAGACCGGTCGGCGTATCGCCGAAGCGGCGGCGGAAAGCGCGATTGAAATAGGTCAAGTGGCCGAAGCCTGACTCGAACGCGATCAGCGCAATCGGCCGGTTCGGGTGTTTCGGATCGGCCAGCAGCCGGCGAGCCTGCAGCAGGCGTTGTTCGACCACGTACTCCGTGAACGTGATCGCCTCGTCCTCGAACAGCCGCTGAAGGTAGCGCACCGGCAGCCGATGTCGCGCTGCAACCACGTTGACCGATAGATCGTTGCCGAGATTGCCGAGAATGTCGGACTTGATCGCGCTCAGACGGGCTGCGCGCGCGCCGCGCGCTCCGGCGATCTCCGTCGCCTCGCGCGCCGGGCCGAGCACCAGGGCGATCAGACCGTGGACATGGTCGGCCGCGTGGCGCCGCATCTCGGGCGTCTTCACGGTGCGCGACTCCAGCAGCATCTCGGCGTAGCCTGCGAGCAACCCGATCGTTCCGTCGTCGCGACGGATCGGCCGGGCAACGCGATCGTGGATGTCCGGAACAAGCCGGGTGATCGTGCGCGCGGGCACGCGCAAGGTAAGGAAGCGGGAAGCCGAAATCGTCGTGGCGCTCGGCTCGGCTCCGCTGTTCAGAAACGCCTCGCCATAACCGATCGAGACGTCGCGCCCGCGCTGGGACGTCGTGCGGCTGCCCGATCGGCTGATGTGAAGCACGAAATCGTCGCTCAGATGCGCACGCGTGCGCCGCGCGCGACGCGTGCCGCTGCAGGTGACGTCTGCGAGCCGCAGCCCCGGCAGCGTGCGAAATCTTGCATCAACAAAAACGGGCGCATCGGGCAACGGCTCGAACTCGGCCGGCCAGATGGCACGTGCGTAGAGTTCCCAGACCGCCTTGCGCCGGTCGACTTCCGGCCACTCGTCGGTCGAAAACCGGAGATCCGGCGCATCTTCGTCGGCCGTCGCCGTCATGGTCCATCCTGCGTCCTGAGTTGCAGGGCTCCCGGTCGTTGGTCGCTGCAGGCTTGGAAAAGGTTCAAGTTCCCACAAACCCCCACGATTTGTCGCTCCAAGGTTAGCCGTTTGTCGTTCCAGGCTCAGTCCGGCGGCGCGGCGAAGCGACAAACGGGTCGAACGCGCAATTGGACACGCCCGGCGATCGGCCAAGGGCTCCATGCGCTTGCAGTCGACCGATGGAGCAGACTCATGGTGACTACATCCTACACGTGGCGGGCAGGGGCGACTCTGCTTCTTGGCACGAACGACGTGCTGACGGCCGGTGACCAGAATCAGGCCGCGATCGCGAGCAGCGCTTCCGGCAACTTCTTCTTCGGCGCGTGGACGGATCCGACGGCGGGTGATTCCGTCGAAGGCCGGGTCCTGTTCGCCAACGGTAACCCGACCGCCAGCCAGTTCACGGTGAACCTCCCGTCGGCGGCGAGCCAGCGCGACGCCAGCGTGGCGGGTCTGCTTGACGGGCGTTACGTCGTCGCATTCACCGACACGAGCGCGGATCCGGGCGGCGACATCCGTGTTCGTCTGTTCAATCCGGACGGCTCGCCGGCCGGCAACGGGTTCGCCGCGGCCATGCTCAGCACCGACGAGAGCGAAGCCGATGTCGCCGCGTTGCGCGATGGGGGATTCGTGCTCAGCTGGACGCGCGATTTCGGCGCCGGCGACAAAGACCTGTCAGCTGCGGTCTACAACGCCGACGGCAGTTTCCGAGCCGGCCTGTCGGTGAACGCCAGCAACTCCGTCGACACCCATGCGTCATCGGTCGCCGGATTGGCCGGCGGCGGCTTCGTGGTGGCGTACCAGAAATCTCCTGTGGCCGGCGGCAGCATCCAGACGGATTTCCAGTTGTTCAACGCGAACGGAACGCAGTTGTACGCAAACAACGAGATTCTGATCGACAGCACCGGCAGCATCAACAAGGACATCCAGGTCGCGGGGCTGCCCGACGGTGGCTTTGTGGTCGCCTACACGGACGACGGCTGGGGCCTGAGCGGAACGGAAATCACCGCCCGCGTCTACAACGCCGACGGCTCCGCGCGCAGCGGCTACCTTCTGGTCAACGACAGTGCAAACGGCGGGAAGACCGCGGGCGACCAGGCTCTGCCGTCCCTGACGGTGCTGTCGAACGGTGATTTTGCCGTCGGCTGGTCGAGCCCGGCGTCACACCTGGAATACCTCCAGGCGTACGACGCGCAGGGAAATGCGCTCGGCCCGAACAAGCTCGTGATGGGCAACGCCGTGGAAGCCGAGATCGCGGGACTCCACGGCGGCCAGGTCGCGATGCTGGCGGAAAGCCTGGTGCCCGACGGCAGCGGTACTTCGATCCGCTCCAAGATCTATGAGCTCATCCGCACTGTCGATGGCGACGCGACCAGCGACGTCATTCACGCGACCGAAGACGGGTTGGAGGAGGCCATCAACGGCGCGGGCGGGGACGACACGGTCGTCTTCTCGCATAACTTCGCGGATTATTTCGTGCGGGATTTCGGCACCAAGATCGTGGTTTCCGGGTCGAGCGAGGTCCACACGCTGACGTCAATCGAGCATCTGCAGTTCGCCGACGGGATGATCACGCCAGACGATGGAAATCCGCTGTTCGACACGCTCTACTACCTGACGCGGAACAGCGATGTGTACCACGCCGGCGTCAATGCCCTCGAACATTTCAACTCGTTCGGCTGGCACGAGGGCCGCAATCCGAACCAGTTCTTCTCGGTCAACGGCTATCTTGCCGCCAATCCGGACGTGGCGGCGGCGAACGTCAATCCGCTCGATCACTATCACCTGAGCGGCTGGCACGAGGGGCGCGATCCGTCGGCAAACTTCGATACCACGCTCTATCTGCTGCGCAATCCTGACGTGGCGGCGGCGGGCGTCGACCCGCTCGAGCACTTTCTGCAATTCGGCCTGGCCGAAGGCCGGGCGAACTTCTCGGCAATTGGGCAGAACATCGTCGCGGGGTTCGATGCCGAATATTACCTGCTCGCCAATCCGGATGTGGCGGCGGCCCATCTCGATCCCTGGCAGCACTTCAATACGGTCGGTTGGCACGAAGGGCGCGACCCGAACGCGTGGTTCAACACCAAGGGTTATCTCGCGCACTATGCCGACGTCGCGGCAGCCAACGTCAACCCGCTCGAACACTACGAGCAGTTCGGCTGGAAGGAGGGCCGCGATGCCGCAACCTACTTCGACACGCTCGGCTACCTGGCGGCCAATCCCGATGTCGCGGCGGCAAACGTCAATCCGCTCGACCACTTCCTGCAGTTCGGGATCTACGAGGGCCGCGCCAACGTCAACGACGGGCTGTGGCACTGACGGGGCGAACGGCGGCTGCATTGCGCAGCCGCCGGTTCGGGCCCAAAGCGATGCCAGGGCGCCTCAGGGCATGCGTCGACCGGGTGGCTCGGCAATGGCGGTTTTTGATGGGGCTTTGTGGCGCGCGTCTGGTATGGTCGGTCTGCCCGGTGGGCGGGCAGCGAGGACTGGCTGATGACGTCGACCAAAAGCGTTGAGCAGCGACTGGTGGCCAACGCCAAAAAGGCCTTCCGTGAGCAGGAGGCGTTGAAGGCTCTGCGCGAATATCAGACCGAAAAGACCCGGATCGACGCCAACACGCTCCGGCTTCGTGCTCTTCGCCTGGCCAAGGAAGCCGCCGATGCGCAGGCCGCGGCCGCTCAGCCGGCGCCCACCAAGAAGACTCCGAAGCGCCAGTCCAAAGCGACGGCGAGCTAGCATTCGGCGGAGCGCTTCACGGCCTGCGTTCGCGCGGCCAACCTTCGCAACCTGCAAGAATCCCGATCAGGCCTTCCCATGTCCAAGCTGAAGATCACCGCCGGCCCGTTCACTTTCGGGGCGCGGCTCGAGACCGAAACGGCGCCCAAGACCTGCGCGGCATTCCTCAAGCACCTGCCGTTCAGGAGCCAGGTGGTGCACGTGCGCTGGAGCGGGGAGGGCGTGTGGATCCCGCTCGGCGAACTCGACTTCGGCGTCGGCTACGAGAACCACACCAGCTATCCGGCCCCGGGTCAGTTCATCCTCTATCCGGGCGGCATCAGCGAGACCGAGATCCTGCTCGCCTACGGCGGCGTGCATTTCGCGAGCAAGATGGGCCAGCTCGCCGGCAACCACTTCATCACGATCACGTCCGGTCTCGAGAACGTCGCGCCGCTCGGCAAGATGACGCTGTGGAAGGGCGCGCAGGATATTCTGTTCGAACTGGCCTGAGCTATTTCGACACGGCCTTCAGCAGGAAATCCAGCGCCGCCGCCGTGAAGGCGTGCATGTTCTCGAGCCGGTCCGGCTTGCCGGTTTCCAGTGTCATCGCCTGCTCGATATTGCCGGCGATCGCGATGCAGCTGTGACCCGCAGCGTCGCCGTAGCGGTTGCCGGTCGGTCCGGTCGCTCCCGTTTCCGCCAGAGCCCAGGTCGAGGAAAAGCGCTCGCGCGCGGTGCGCGCCATCATCAGCGCGTAGGGCTCGGTCGAGGGCCGCATGCCGTCGAGCGCGGCATCCGGGATGTCGAGCAGCACGCGGCGCGACTGGCGGGTGTAGACCACCGCGCCGCCGAGGAAATAGGCCGACGCTCCGGGCACCGCGAGCAACGCGGCCGAGATCAGGCCGGCGGTCGAGGATTCGGCCACCACGATCGTCTGCTTGCGTGCTGTCAGCACGGCCGAGATCTTCTCGGCGACGGAAACGAGCTCTTTCATCGTTCAGCTCCGCAACAATAATTCCTCGCGGGCCAAAGCGGCGCCGTGACCCGGCTGGCGGCCAGCAGTGAAATGCGAGTGCTACGCTTCGTACTTGAAGGAGAGCGACACGCGGGTGCGGAAGGCGACGACCTTGCCGTCCTCCACCTTCATGTCCATTTTCATGACTTCGGCGATGCGCAGGTCGCGCAGCGACTTGGACGCGGTCTTCACCGCCTGCCGGCCGGCTTCCTCCCATGAGACCGGGCTCACGCCCACCACCTCGACGATTTTATAGACGCCTTCGTTGTCGCTTTTCTTCGCCATGGCTTCCTCCTCGCGCGCGACGGGACGCTACATCTGTCCGTTGCGGCAAGTGATGCTAGAGCGTTTTCCGGCGAAGTGGAAACCGGTTCGCCGCAGAAAACGCGACCAACACGAGGGACGCGGGGAGCGCGAGGGGGGTCACCCTCTTCCGTAGGTATCGTCGAGGCGCTGGATGTCGTCTTCGCCGAGGTAGCTGCCGACCTGGACCTCGATCAGCTCGAGCGGGATTTTGCCCGGATTGGCGAGGCGGTGCACGCTGCCGATCGGGATATAGACCGACTCGTTCTCATGCACGGCGCGCACGTCCGCGCCGACGGTGACTTCGGCGGTGCCCTTCACCACGACCCAGTGCTCGGCGCGGTGGAAATGCTTCTGCAGCGAGAGCCGCGCGCCGGGCTTCACCACGATGCGCTTGACCTGATAGCGCGTACCGTTGTCGACGCCCTGGTAATAGCCCCACGGCCGATAGATGCGCCGGTGCTCCACCGCCTCGCGGCGGTTCTGGCTCTTGAGCTCTTCGACCAGCGCCTTGACGCTCTCGGCCTTGTCGCGCGCCGCGATCAGCACAGCGTCGCCGGTCGCAATCACCACCGCATTGTCGATGCCGATCACGGTGGTCAGCACGCCGTCCTCCGATCGCACCAGATTGTTGCGGCTGTCGAGCACGACGGCCGGGCCGGACACGGCGTTACCGGCCGCGTCGTGGTCGAGATTGTCCCACACGGCCTCCCAGCTTCCGACGTCCGACCAGCCCATGTCGGCCGGGACGACGGCGGCAAGCGACGTGCGCTCCATCACCGCGTAGTCGATCGACTTCTTCGGCGCCCTGCCGAACGGCTCGGCGGCGAGCCGCAGGAAGTCGAGGTCCTGCGTCATTTGGGCGACGGCGGCGCGCGCGGCCTCCGCCATTGCGGGCTCGAAGCGCGCGATCTCGCCGAGCATCACGTCGGCGCGGAACATGAAGTTGCCGCTGTTCCAGAGGTAGTTGTCGGCGACGTAGCGCGCCGCGGTCGCGGCATCCGGCTTCTCGACGAAGGCCTCGACCGCGAGCACCGCCGCGCCGTCGAGCTTCGCGCCGGGGCGGATGTAGCCGTACTGCGTCGCAGGCGCGGTGGGTCGGATGCCGAAGGTGACGATGCGCCCTTCGGCCACGCCCGCGGCGGCGGTGCGGCAGGCGACGAGAAACTCTTCCGGCTTGCGCACCACGTGGTCGGCGGCGAGCACCAGCACCGCCGCCTCCGGGTCGCGCCGCGCCGCAAGCGCCGCCGCGACCGCGACCGCAGGTCCGGAGTCGCGCCGCGCCGGCTCCAGCACGATGTCGGCCTCGACGCCGATCTCGCGCAGTTGCTCGGCCACGATGAAGCGGAAGTCAGCGCTGGTGATCACGATCGGCCGCGCGAACAGGGCCGGATCGGCGACCCGCGCGAGCGTCTGCTGGAAGGTCGAGCGCTCGCCGATCAGCGGCATGAACTGCTTCGGCATGCTTTCGCGCGAGACCGGCCATAGCCGCGTGCCGGCGCCGCCGCACATCAGAACCGGGATCAGCAATTGCGGATTTGCAGCCATGCGCGGTTTCGCGGCTTTCATGCTTGCTTCGGACGCTTCGTCTAGCATTTATGCCTTAATTTTCAATCTTTTGCTCGTGCGGCGCCCTTGCGCGAATGCAGGCGGCTTGTGACATTCGGGAGGGCGCAGGGGGCAAGAAATGACGTTTCCGTCCAAGAACGACCTGACGATCTGCTTCGCGCACGTCGCCTACCGCATGGCCGACCGCTTCGCCGCGCGCAAAACCGGCATCCGGCACTTCCAGGTCAGTTCGCTGGAGGAACTGACCGTGCGCATCGCGGACGCCGACGTGGTCAGCGTCTCGATGATGTGGCGCAACAACCTGATCGCGCGCGCGCCGAAGCTCAAATTCATCCAGTCGATCAGCGCCGGCACCGACCAGTATCAGCGTGAGGCGCTGAAGGCCGCGGGCATCCGGCTTGCGAGCGCGCAGGGCGTCAACGCGCGCGCGGTCGCCGAGCACGCGATGTCGCTGATCCTCGCGATGTCGCGCCAGCTGCATTTCGCGCGCGACAATCAGGCCAAGCACCACTGGCGCGGCATGATCTCCGATCTGAGCAAGCGCGAGGACGAGCTTGGCGGCAAGACGCTGCTGGTCGTCGGTCTCGGCCGCATCGGCTCGCACCTGGCCGGCCTCGCGAAGGCGTTCGGCATGCGCGTGATCGGCACGAAACGCGATCCGGGCTCGGGCGGTGCGAACGCGGACGACGTTTTCTCGAACGGGCGGCTCGGCGAGGTGCTGCCGCTGGCGGATTTCGTCGCGCTGACCTGTCCGCTGACGCCGCAGACCGAAGGGCTGATCAACGCGCACACGCTCGCGCTGATGAAGCCGTCCGCCTTTCTGATCAACGTGGCGCGCGGCAAGGTGGTGGACGAGGGCGCGCTGATCGCGGCACTCAACCAGGGCCGGATCGCGGGCGCAGGGCTCGATTGCACCGTCGAGGAGCCGCTGCCGGGCGCTTCGCCGCTGTGGGACATCCCGAGCGTTCTCATCACCCCGCACACCGCAGGCGAGACCCGCGCTTACGAAGACAACGTGATCGACCTGCTGCTGGAAAACCTCGACCGGCTGTGGCGTGGCGAGACCGAGCTGAAGAACGGGATT
>DATEKY010000486.1:0-5237 GCA_035277225.1 Xanthobacteraceae bacterium | reverse complement strand
CTTTCAGCAAGGTGGATTTTCCCGCCCCGTTGTGGCCAAGCAGGCAGACGAGCTCGCCCTCGGATTGCTGCAGGCTGAGGTCGAACAGCACTTGCTTCGGGCCGTAGCCCGCGGAAGCATTCTCCACGTCCCAGATCAGCGCGCTCATCGCCGCTCTCCGAAATAGATCGCGGCAAGCTTCGGGTCGTTGAGGATGGTACGCGGCTCGCCGGCGGCGAGCACGGTGCCCTGGTCGAGAAACGCGATGCGGTCCGAAATGCCGTGCACGATGTCGAGATTGTGCTCGATCAGGCAGATCGTGATGCCTTCGCTAAGCCGGCCGCGCACCAGCTTGACGAAGCGGTCGTAGGAGGCCGGGTCGAGGCCAGACGCGGGCTCGTCGAGCAGCCAGAGCGAGGCATCGGTGACCAGAATGCGTGCGAGCGAGAGGAATTTCTGCTCCGCGTAGCCGAGGTCGATCGCGCGCGCGTCACGCCACGCGGTAAGCCCGACCATCTCGAGCGTCGCGTCGGCCTTCTCGCGCCGGGCGCGTGCGGCGGCGCGTCCGCCCGGCTGCCACGGCAGCGCGGAGCGCTCCATCACGCTGAGCACGTTCTCGAACACGCTCATCTGCTCGAACAGGCGCAGGTCCTGGAACGAGCGCGCGATGCCGCGCAGCGCGGCGTTGCGCGGATCGATGCCGGCGAGCGACTGGCCGCGCAGCTCGATCAGGCCGGAGTCGGGCTTGAGGTTGCCGGTGATCAGGTTGAACAGCGTGGTCTTGCCGGCGCCGTTCGGGCCGACCAGCGTGGTGATGATCCCGGGCGGCAGGTCGAGATCGACGTCGTTCGCCGCAACCACGCCGCCGAAGCGCTTGTTGACGCCCTTGAGGCGAAGGACCGGCGTGTCGGTCATTTCGACCACGTGTCCTTGATGTTGGCACGGCCGATCAGCCCGGACGGGCGATAGATCATCAGCAGCACCATCGCAGCGCCGTAGATGATCTGCTGCAGCGAGGCGAGTTCGCGCGCCGGCAGGAACGTGAGGTACGTCAGCCCCGCCGGCAGCAGGTGGATGATCAGCGCGCCCAGAATCGGGCCGAACACCGTGCCGGTGCCGCCGATGATGATCATCGCCATGATCAGCACCGACTGGTCGACTGTGAACGACTCCGGGTTCACAAACGAGACGTGGAACGCGTAGAGCACGCCGGCGATGCCGCACAGCGCCGACGAGATCGCGACGGCGATCGTCTTGATGATGGTCGGGTTCTTGCCGAACGCGGCCGCCGCCACCTCGTTGTCGCGGATGGCTTTGAGATTGCGGCCGAAGCTGGTGCGCGCCAGCACGTAGATCACGAGCGTCACGAAGGCGAGGCAGAACAGCGACACCGCAAGGAACGACTCGAGCGAGCGCAGCTTGAAGCCGAACAGCGTGGCGACCGGCACGCCGGTGATACCGCCAAGTCCGCCCGTAACATCCTTCCATTCGGAGAACACCGTGAAGGCGATCATCAGCAGGCCGAGCGAGGCGACCACGAAATACTCGCCGCGCACCCTGAGCGACGGCAGCGAGATCACCAGCGACAGGATCGCGCACAACGCCATCGCGACCGGAATCGCGACCAGCAGCGAGGTCGAGACGTGCATCGCGATCAGCGCGCCGGTGTAGGCCGCGATGCCGAAGAACGCCGCGTGCGCCATCGAGTAGATGCCGGCATAGCCGATGATGAAATTGAGACTGCCGGCGAGGATGCCGCTGATCGAAATGAGAATAAGCAGGTTGACGATGTAACCGACCATCACACCCTCGCGCGCGTGCCGAACAGCCCGGAGGGCCGCGCGAGGATGAAGCAGAACAGGATGATGAAGGCGACCGCCTCGCTCCAGCCGGTGGAGAGCTTCCACACCGCGAGGCTCTCGGCGAGGCCGAGGATGAGCCCGCCGAGACCGGCGCCGCGCAAGCTGCCGATGCCGCCGATGATGCTGGCGGCGATCGAGATCAGCACGACGCGATGGCCGGCGGTCGGCGTCAGGCCGGTGACGCAGGTGGCAACCAAGGCGGCCGGGACCACCAGGGCCGAGCCGATCGCGAAGGCGTATTGCGAGAGCTTGCGCGGATTGAGCCCGAAGCCGCGCACCAGCTCGGGGTTCTCGGAGAGCGCGCGCAGAGCGACACCGACATCGGTGCGCGCCAAGAACCAGTTGAGGAAAGTGAACAGCACGATCGCGACGACGATCGAGATCATGCCGAGATAGGACATCACGATGCCGCCGCCGATGTCGCTCGCGCGTGTCAGCGGCGTCGAGATCGACACGAAGCTCGCGCCGAACAGGATGATGACCAGGTTTTCCGCCACCACGCCGACGCCGAACGAGGCGACGAACACGGTGAAGAACGAGCCCTCGTCGCGCTGGATCGGGCGGTAGACGTAGCGGTCGAGCGCGCCGCCGAAGATGACGCCGGCGAACGCCGCGAACACGGCGGCGGCCCACCACGGGACGTGCAGCCGCTCCGCCATCCAGTAGAACAGGTAGCCGACGATGACGTAGGTCGTGCCGTGCGCGTAGTGGAATACGCGCGTCGAGCCGAAGATGATGGCGAAGCCGACCGCCATCAGCGCGTAGAGCGCGCCGAGCTGCAGGCCGTCGACGAGGAGCTGGAGGAGGAGCATGGCGCTTCCGCGTTCCCCGGGCGCAACGCAGCACGCAGTGGTGCGTTGCAGACCCGGGGTCCCGGTTGATTGAAGCAACCGGGGTCCCGGATCTGCGGTGCACCGCTTGCGCGCTGCACCGCGTCCGGGACAAAGATTACTGCAGCACCTTGGTGCCGCCGCCGGTCAGCTCGTTGATCTGCATCGGCATCGAGACCGTGCCGTCGGGCTGGAATTCCATCTTGCCGCCGACCGCGTCGAAGGTCTTGATCGCGAGCAGCTCGTTGCGGATCGACTCGCCGGTGATCGGCTGGCCTTTCTTTTCGAGGCTCGCCATGGCCTTCCCGGTCACCCACACGGCGTTGTAGTAATTGGCGTTATAGAAGGACGGATCCTTGCCGTGCTTCTTCTTGTAGTCGGCGACGAAGCGCGCGGTGATCGGATCCTTCGAGGACCAATCCATCTTCTGGCTCGAATAGACCGAGCCGGCCGCGGCGGGCAGCGCCATCATGTCCGGATCGTTGAACGCCGAGTAACTGACGAACATCTTGTCGACGCCCGAATCGCGCAGCTGCTTCACCAGCGCCACCATGGTCTGCCCGAAATAGGCGACATACACGGCGTCCGGATTGACCTCGCGCACCTTGGCGGCGATCGGCGCGAACTGGCGCGATGTCGACGGCACCGAGAACGAGCCGACCAGCTCCATGCCGTTCTTCGGCGCGTTCTCCTGCAGCTCGCGCAGCACCGATTCGCCGAGTGGGTCCTCGACGTAGACCAGCGCGATCCGCTTCACCTTCTTCTCCTTGCCGAGATAGGGCAGCAGCGCGCGCACCTCGTAGTTCACCAGCGGAATGACATTGAAGAAGTACGGCCCGAGCTTGGCGAGGTCCGGCGCGACACCGCCGCCGTTGATCGCCACCACCTTCTCGCGATCGCCGATCGGCGCGATTGCCTTGGAGACGCCGGACATCGCGGTCAGCACCACCGGCTCCTGGTTGACGCGCACCAGCTTGTTCATCGCGGTGACGGCCGGCTGCGGCGCCCCCTGGCTGTCCTCGTGGTTGATCACGAAGGGCTTCGCCAGGATCTTGTCGGCGTTGATGTGCTCCGCGGCGAGATCGGCGCCGTTGCGGAACAGCTCGCCGAACGAGGTCATCGGCCCCGAGTTCGGCAGCACCGCGCCGATGTGATGATTCTGCGCCGCCGCCGGCGCCGCAAAAGTCAGCGAAGCCGCAAACGCGGCCACGAGCACGCCTCTCATTGCATCCTCCCGTCATGCGCCCTTCGGCGCGATTTATTGCGTCATCGTGATCGGCGCGCGCCGCGATGGCAACAGGCTTCGCGCTATGCGCGCTCTATTTCCGCGCGCACGATCGCGGCGCCCGCCACCATCGCCTGCATTTTGGCGAAGGCCACCTCGCGCGGGAGGTATTTCAGCCCACAGTCGGGCGCGACGATGATCCGCTCCGCTCCCACGTGCGGCAGCGCGCGGCGGATGCGTACCGCGACCTGCTCCGGCGTCTCGATCGCCATGTCCGAGAGGTCGAGCACGCCGAGCAGGATGGTCTTGCCCAGCAGCTTTTCCAGCACGGCGCAATCGAGCTTCGACTGCGCGGTCTCGATCGAGATCTGCTTGACCGGCGAGCCGGCGAGCTCGGGCAGGAACGAATAGCCCTCGGGGCGCACGTGGATGATCGCCGCGTAACCGAAGCAGATGTGCACCGCAGTGGTGCCTGAGACGCCCTCGAGGGCGGCGTTGAGCGCCTTGAGCCCGTATTTGCGCGCCTTCTCGGGGCGTGCCTGCATGTAGGGCTCGTCGATCTGCACCACGTCGGCGCCGGCCGCGAACAGGTCGCGGATCTCGGCATTGACGGCGGCCGCATAGTCGAGCGCCATCTCCTCTTCGTTTTCATAAAAATCGTTCTGCGCCTGCTGCGACATCGTGAACGGGCCGGGCACCGTCATCTTGATCATGCGGTCGGTGTTGCGGCGCAGGAATTCGACGTCGCGCACTTCGACCGGATGCTTGCGCCGCACTTTCCCGGTGACCCGCGGTACCGGATTGGGATGGCCGGAGCGGTCGAGCGCGGTGCCGGGGTTGTCGATGTCGACGCCCTCGAGCGCGGTCGCGAAACGGTTGGAGTAGCTTTCGCGCCGCATCTCGCCGTCGGTGATGATGTCGAGCCCGGCCCGCTCCTGCGCGCGAATCGCCAGCAGGGTGGCGTCGTCCTGCGCGGCATCGAGGTATTCGGGCGCGACGCGCCACAGTTCCTTCGCGCGCACGCGCGGCGGAAAGCGGCCCGCGAGCTTGGCGCGATCGATCAGCCAGTCGGGCTGCGCATAGGAGCCGACCAGAGTGGTCGGCAGAAGTTTGTTCATGGGAGCCTCCGGGGGGCGCGATCTTCACCGCGAATGCGCGCGCTGACAACCTTGCCCAACCGATGCAACCGCCCGAGCGCGAGAAGGATCGTGGGCAACGCAACGCAGCAATTCGTCGCCTCGGCTTATCAGCCCCGCTCTGCTCTGGTATCGATATGCGAAACGCGGCCGCGAAAAGCCGCGGCGGAGGGAGGACTTGATGCGGCGACTGCTCACGCTCGGC
>DATEKY010000485.1:0-3325 GCA_035277225.1 Xanthobacteraceae bacterium | reverse complement strand
GTCGACCATCGCCGGCGCCTACGTCGAATTCATCCGCAACATTCCGCTGCTGTTCTTCGTGCTGTTCTGGTACTTCGGCGTCATCGCCGCCCTGCCCGGCCCGCGCCAGTCGATCGGCATTTTCGGCATCGCGTTCCTCAACAACCGCGGGCTGACCATTCCGCTGCCCAACTATGTTTCGCCATTCAGCACGGCCGCGCTGGTCATCCTCGCCGCGCTCGTCATCCAGATCGCCTTCGCCTGGTGGGCGCGGCGCCGCCGCGATCGCACCGGCAAGGACGCGCCGGTGTGGAGTATCGGCACGGTGCTGCTGGTCGTGCTGCCGGTCGTCGTGCTCACCCTCGCGACGCTCTCGACCTCGTGGGACGTGCCGGCGCTGCGCGGGTTCAACTATCGCGGCGGCTTCGTGCTGGTACCGGAGTTCGTTGCGCTGTTCGCCGCGCTGACGACCTACACCGCGGCGTTCATCGCCGAGATCGTACGCGGCGGCATTCTGGCGGTGCCGAAGGGCCAGCTCGAGGCGGCAGCAGCGGTCGGCCTGCGGCCGAGCCAGACCTTGCGCCTCGTCGTCATCCCGCAGGCGTTGCGCGTGATGATTCCGCCGATGACCAGCCAGTACCTCAACGTGCTGAAGAATTCCTCGTTCGGCGCAGCGATCGCCTATCCGGAGCTGGTCAGCGTGTTCATGGGCTCGGCGCTCAACAATACCGGCCAGGCGATCGAGATCATCGCCATCACCCTGAGCGTCTATCTTGCAATAGGCCTTTGCGTCTCCGCGTTGATGAACTGGTACAACGCCAGAATGGCGCTGGTGACGCGATGAGGTACGTCCGCGTCATCCGCGAGAAGCTGTTCGCGACGCCGCTCGACACGGTGATCACGCTCGTGATCGCATTCCTGCTGTGGCGCGCCTTCGTGCCGGTGATCGAGTGGATGTTCGTTGACGCGACCTTCACCGGCACGACGCGCGCCGACTGCACGAGTGCCGGCGCCTGCTGGGTGTTCGTGAAAGCGCGCTTCGGCCAGTTCATGTACGGCCTTTATCCACCGGCCGAGCGCTGGCGGGTCGATCTCGCGGGCGTGATCCTCGTCGTCAGCGTCGCGGCGCTCTCGTGGAAGGCGCTGCCGTATCGCCGCGCCTTCGCGGTCGCAGCCTTGATCGTACTGCCCCCGCTCGGCATCTGGCTGCTCTCCGGCGGCTTCGGCCTGCGCTACGTCGAGACGCGCGAATGGGGCGGGCTGATGCTCACCGTCTTCATCGCGATCTATGCCGGGCTGATCGCGATCCCGCTCGGCATTCTCCTGGCGCTCGGCCGCCAGTCGCAGTTGCCGGTCATCCGCATGATCTCGGTGATCTTCATCGAGTTCTGGCGCGGCGTGCCGATCGTCGCGGTGATTTTCCTCGCCTCGATCCTGTTGCCGCTAATCATGCCGTCGGGCGTCGGCGTCGACCGGCTTGCCCGCGCCGTGATCGGCCTCGGCCTTGTCATCGCCGCCTACATGGCCGAGGCCGTGCGCGGCGGCCTGCAGGCGGTGCCCGAAGGCCAGCACGAGGCCGCGACCGCGCTCGGGCTCGGCTACTGGCGTTCGACCGGCTTCATCGTGCTTCCGCAGGCCATTCGGATCGCGCTGCCGGCGATGACCAACGAGTTCATCGCGCTGGTGAAGAACACCACGCTGGTGCTGATCGTCTCGATCCTCGACCTGCTCGGCATCGCACAGGCCGCGCTCGGCGATCCGAACTGGGTCGGCATGAACAAGGAGGCCTACGCCTTCGCCGGCCTCCTCTATTGGCTCGGCTGCTTCGGGCTCTCGCGCGTCGGGCTCGCGCTGGAGCGGAGCCGTTCCAAGGGCGAGCGGCACTGAAAACGTGCCGCTATCGTCCTATATTGAGACCATGACACTCTTCACCATCGGCTACGAGCAGGCGAGAGCCGCGGCGGTCATCGACGAGCTGAAACGCGCCAAGGTCGGCCTGATCGTCGACACGCGCGCGGTCGCGGCCTCGCGCCGGCCGGGCTTCTCCAAGCGCCAGTTTGCGGCGGGCCTCGACGAAGCCGGCATCGGCTACATCCATTTGCAGAAGCTTGGCACGCCGAAGGAAGGTCGCGACGCCGCGCGTTCCGGCAACTTGACCAAACTGTTCGACATCTATGAGAAGCACCTGGCGACGCCGGAGGCGCGCGAGCAGCTCGACGAGCTGACCGCGATCGTCACGTCAGGCCGGCCGGTGTGCCTGCTCTGCTACGAGCGCGACGTCGATCACTGCCACCGCAAGCGCATCGCCGAGCTGATCTGCGAGCGCACCGGCATGATGGTCGAGCACCTCGCGGCGCCGCTGTTCTGACCAGACATCCGTGTTTGGGTTCGTTCTGCCAAACCTAACTTACAATTGTATTATCCATATATTCTATTATCGCGTATTGGCTAATTCGACGCCGACTTCTCGCCCATCGCCTTGAGTTCGGCGCTCGCCGCGATGCCTTCGAGGAAGCCGCGCGGACAATCCTTTGCGGCGGTGCGGAAGAACCTCAGCGCCTCCTCGCGGTTGCCGCCGATCAGCACGTACTGTCCGGCATAGAAATTCGCCTCGCAGGTATGCGCCTGCTTCACGATCGCGTTCGGATCGTCCGCCGCCTCGACCACGGCTTCGGGCCTGGTCTCGCCGACGAACATCAGCAGGACCGGCGCCGGCCACCCCTTCATCTCGACGTCGCGCAAGCCCTTGCCGCCGGCGAGCACGCCCTTCTGCTTCGCGCGCCGCTCCGCGATGTCGTGCCACAGCACCGCGTAGGCGTTCTTGCGCTCCAGCGCCAGCGCGTGGCGCATGTCGGCGCGCGCCTTCGCGCTCGCACCCGACGCGAGCAGCAGCGCGCCGCGCGCGATATAGGCGTTGGCGTTGCGGCGATTGAACTTCAGCGCCGCGTCGTAATCCTTCAGCGCGCGGGCGTCGCCCTGCGCCGCATAGATGTTGCCGCGATTGAAATAAGCCGAGGCGTAGCGCGCGCTGTTCTTGATCGCGGTGTTGAAGTCCGAGAGCGCCCCCTCGACGTCGCCCTTGTCGCTGCGCGCGCTGCCGCGATTGTTGTAGGCGCTCGCGTTCTTCGGATCGAGCTTGATCGCCTCGTCGTAGTCGGCAATCGCCTGCTCGTGCTCGCCCCTGGCGGAATGCGCGTTGCCGCGATTGTAGTAGGCCGCGGCGCGGCCCTTCGGCTTCTGTTTCGCATCATCGATCACGCTGGTGCAGCCCGCGATGGTGGCGCCATGATCCTTGGTCTGGGCGCACGCCGCCATGTCTTTCGCGGTGGCCTTCGGGCTCTGCGCG
>DATEKY010000484.1:0-5116 GCA_035277225.1 Xanthobacteraceae bacterium | reverse complement strand
GGTGCCGGCGCGTTTCGATCTCGATCGGCTGGCGCGGCAGGGGCGCAAGTGGTCGCGCTATGCCGCAGCGGCGGCCGTCATCGCGCTGCTGGTCGGCGGCGCTGTCGGCTGGTTCGGGCGCGGCGCGTGGGAGGGCGCGGGGCCAATTCGCGCGGTGACCACCGAGGCCTTCGATGCGCACAGACTCTATATTGCCGAGGTGCGCCACCCGATCGAGGTGAAGGCGGGCGAGAACCATCTCAATCCGTGGCTGTCGCGCCGCATCGGCTATCAGGTGGCGTCGCCCAATCTCGATACGCTGGGGCTGAAGCTGCTCGGCGGACGGCTGCTGCCGGGCAATTCGGGGCGCGCCGCCGCACTCTATATGTATGAGGGCGCATCGGGCGAGCGCTTCACCATCTATTGCCGGCGCGAGCAGCAGCCGCAAAGCGCGCTGCGCTACCGCGTGGTCGGCCCGGTGGGTTCGGTCTTCTGGGTCGACGACGACATGGCGTTCGTCGTCAGCGGCCCGGCCGATCGCGCGCGGCTGCAGAAGATCGCCGAAACCGTCTACGAGCAGATCGAGACGCGGCAGCAGACCGGCGCGCTGCCGCGCATGCTGTCCGACGCGCGTTGAGTGCACCGGCCCTCATCCTGAGGAACCCGTAACGCGCCAGCGTTACGGGTGTCTCGAAGGATGGCACGCGCACCGTCGTCGTTTCGGGCCATGGTTCGAGACGCGCTGCTTCGCAGCGCTCCTCACCATGAAAATCGGAGATGTCCGAAATTTAATCGTATCCGCTGCGAGCCATTTGGTTCCAAGCGGAACCCGCGGCAAATCCGCGCGTTGCATTTTCGACATTGATTCAAGCGTGCCGAGCCCCCGGCTTGGCCGGGAGGAACGTCATGGCCACCGTCGATTTCGCAGGTGGGGCGATCCCTGAATCCGAACACAAGACGCAATTGCGCCGCGCCGTCATTGCGGCAACGATCGGCACCGCGATCGAGTGGTACGACTTCTTTCTTTATTCCACCGTCACGGGCCTGGTTTTCGCCAAGCTCTTTTTCCCTCACTCCGATCCGTGGGTCGGCACGCTCGAGGCCTTCGGCATCTACGCCGTCGGCTTCATCGCGCGTCCGATCGGAGCGGCGATCTTCGGCCACTACGGCGACCGCATCGGCCGCAAGTCGACCTTGATCGCGACACTGCTGCTGATGGGCGTCGCGACCTTCGCGGTGGCGCTGGTCCCGAGCTACGAGTCGATCGGCATCTGGGGCGCCGTCATCCTCACCATACTGCGCTTCATCCAGGGCGTCGGCGTCGGCGGCGAGTGGGGCGGCTCGGTGCTGCTCTCGATGGAGTGGTCGCGCTCGGACCACTCGCGCGGCTTCATCGCCTCGTGGCCGCAGTTCGGCGTGCCGTGCGGGCTGTTCCTCGCCAATCTTGCCGTGCTTGCCTTCAGCCAGATGTCGGGCGAGGCATTCCTGACCTGGGGCTGGCGCGTGCCGTTCCTGCTCAGCGCCGTGCTGGTCGGCGTCGGACTGTGGATCCGGCTCGGAATCCTGGAAACGCCGGTGTTCACCAAGCTCGTGGCGGAAAAGAAAATCGAGCGTGCGCCGATGCTCGATGTCATCAAACGCTATCCGAAGGAGATCCTGCTCTCGGCCTTCGCGCGCATGGCCGAGCAGGCGCCGTTCTACATCTTCACGGCGTTCGTGTTCTCCTACGGCACCGGCACGTTGAAGGTCTCGCGCGACTTCCTGCTCACCGCGGTGCTGGCCGCCTCGCTGGTCTCGTTCTTCTCGATCCCGTTCTTCGGCCACATGTCCGACCGCATCGGCCGCAAGACCATGTACCTGATCGGGGCGGCGGTCACCGGCGTGTTCGGCTTCGTCTATTTCGGCATGCTCGACACCGGATCCGCTGCGATCATCTTCTTGGCGATCGTGCTGTCGTTGATCCCGCACGACATGATGTACGGGCCGCAGGCGGCGCTGATCGCCGAGAGCTTCCCCGGCCATCTGCGCTACAGCGGCGCGTCGCTCGGCTACCAGCTCGCGTCGGTGATCGCGGGCGGGCCGGCGCCGCTGATCGCCGCCTGGCTGTTCGGCGCGTATCACACGCCCTATGCCATCGCCTGGTACATCGCGGCCTGCGCGGTGCTGAGCATCGTGGCGACCGCGCTGATGACCGACTTCACCGGCAAGAACATCGACCACGCGCACGCGCACGCGGCGCGTTAGCTAACCCATGCCGCCGCGCGGATCGTAATGCTTGGTCTCGCGCCACTTCGTCATCAGCTCTTCGAGCTCCGCGTCCTTGCCGTCGGGCAGCACGATCCGCGTCGTGACATAGAGGTCGCCCGCGTCCTTGCCCGGCAGACCCTTGCCCTTGAGGCGGAACGTTCGCCCGCTCGACGTGTTCGGCGGGATCGCGAGCTCGACCGCGCCGTCGAGCGTCGGCACGCGCACCTTCGCGCCGAGCACGGCTTCGTGCAGCGCGATCGGCAACTCGAGCCGCAGGTTCTGTCCGTCCAGCTTGAACAGCGGGTGCGGTGCGATCGATACGGTGATGAGCACGTCGCCCGGCGGTCCGCCGTGCGGCGCCGGCATGCCCTGGCCCTTGAGGCGGATCTGCTTGCCGTCGGCGATGCCGGGCGGGATCTTGAATTCGATCTCCTTCCCGATCGGCAGTTCGAGCCGCCGCGTGCCGCCATGCGCGGCTTCGTTCAGCGTGATGGTCGCGTTCGCGGTCACGTCCTGGCCGCGGATCGCCGAGCCGATGTCCTCGGTCTCGAACTGCGCACCGGGGCCGCCCGGTCCGCCGCGCGCGCGCCCGCCGAAGATGCCGGAGAGAATGTCCTCGAAGCCCATTCCGCCCGGACCGGCGCCGCCCGCAGAGCCGCCGCGCGTCGTCGAGCGCCGGAAGCCGTCCGGCCCCCAGGTGAAGCTTTCGAAATTGCCCTCGCGCCCGCCGAACGGGTTGCCGCCCGGCCGTCCGCCGAACCCTTCGAAGCCCTGGAAACGCGGCTTGCCCTCCGCGTCGATCTCGCCGCGGTCGAACGCCTTGCGCTTGTCGCCGTCTCCGACGATCTCGTAGGCGCCGTTCAGCTCGGCGAATTTGTTGGCCGCCTTCGGATCCTTCTTGTTGGCATCCGGGTGCAGCTTCTTCGCCAGCTTGCGATAGGCCTTCTTGATGTCTTCCGGGCTCGCCGATTTCGACACCCCCAACACGTCATAGGGGTCGCGCATCCTCTTGCTCCAAATTCCCCCGGGCCCGCGGCCCGACTCTGACCCGCAATGTGGGGCGAGTGTGGCCGTTGTGCAACGCGGCCCGGATGTCCCCGGCAAATCCCGGCTGGCGGCTCGGGATTCCTGCGTGCCTGACGGACGGAAAGCGCCGTCAGGAGCGCTTCAGCGGCCGCATCTTCCGCACGGTCCATTTGCCCTGATGGATGCGGCAGGCGTCGCCCTGCAGCCAGGATTCCGCGCCGTCGCGGATATAGCTCGCGAGGAAATCGCGGCAGGTGAAGCCGTCCTGTGTGTAGGCCTCGGCGATCGGCGTGACCGTGCCGCGCGCACCGGTTCCCGGGTTCTCCCACGGCTGGCTTGCGTCCTTCTCGGTCCGCGCCAGCACCAGCGCGGCGGCGGCCTTGGCATAGGCGAGGTCATGCTCGCTGGGAGACACCGCCGCGACCTGGGCGGGAAGCGGCGCCACGGCCGGACGGACCGAGGCAGTCTGCTCCTTCTCGTCCTTCCCCAATAGAGAATCGAGCTTGTAGCTGCAGCCGCTCGTCGCGGCGCCGAGTGCCACGGCGAGCGCGATCGCCTGAGCCCGCAGCCGCCATAGGCGCGCCTTGCGCGTTCCTTTATAACGGAGCCGCCGGGGCGGGCGCGTCGTCACCCGGGCGATCAAGGTCTTGTGCGCAATGTCCGACACGGCTCCCATTCAACACCCGACATGGTTAACGAGCGGTGATTTCACCGAAGCGGACGAGCCGTTCCGCCTGTTCCAGGCCTGGTTCGATGAGGCGGTGAAATCGGAACCGCGCGATCCGAACGCCATGTCGCTCGCGACCGTGGACGGCGACGGGATGCCGGACGTGCGCACCGTGCTGTTGAAGGGCATCGACGCGCGCGGCTTCGTTTTTTACACGAACACCGAGTCCCAGAAGGGACAGGAATTGGCGGCCAATCCCAAGGCGGGCCTCCTGTTCTACTGGAAGTCGCTGAACCGCCAGGTGCGCGTGCGCGGACCGGTGGAACGCGTCACCGCCGAGGAGGCCGACGTCTACTTCGCCACGCGCCCGAAGGGGGCGCAGATCGGCGCCTGGGCGAGCCAGCAGTCGCGCCCGCTGGAAAGCCGGCTCGCCTTCGAGAAGGCGGTCGCGCTCTACGGGGCGAAATACGCGCTCGGCACCGTGCCGCGCCCGCCGCACTGGTCCGGCTATCGCATCGTGCCACTGAAGATCGAGTTCTGGCACGACCGCCCATTCAGACTACATGACCGGGTGGAGTTCCGCCGCGACGCGTCCGGCGGCACGTGGACCAAGGTTCGGATGTATCCGTGAAAGCAGATCGTTGATGCCGAATTCCCAGACCACCAACCAGCCGCGCCGCACGCTGCTGCTGACCGGCGCCAGCCGCGGCATCGGGCACGCGACGGTGAAGCGTTTCTCGGCCGCCGGCTGGCGCGTCATCACCTGCTCGCGCCATGGATTCCCGGAGAACTGCCCGTGGGAGATGGGCCCCGAGGATCACATCCAGGTCGATCTCGCGGATGCGGCGAGCACCGACGCGGCGATCGCCGAGATCAAGACGCGGCTCGAGAACGGCGAACTGCACGCGCTGGTCAACAACGCCGCGATCTCGCCCAAGGCCGAGGGTGGCAAGCGCCTCGGCGCGATCGATACCGCGCGCGAGGTGTGGAGCCACGTGTTCCAGGGGAATTTCTTCGCGCCGATCATGCTCGCGCGGGGATTAATCAATGAACTGGGCAAGGCGAACGGCGCGGTGGTGAACGTCACCTCGATTGCCGGCTCGCGCGTGCATCCGTTCGCCGGTGCCGCCTATGCGACCTCGAAGGCGGCGCTCGCCTCGCTGACGCGCGAGATGGCCTCCGATTTCGGTCGCCTCG
>DATEKY010000483.1:0-3908 GCA_035277225.1 Xanthobacteraceae bacterium | reverse complement strand
GAAGATACTGTCGGCGATGCGCAAGGGATTTGGTGGGCATCAAGAGCCGCGCGCATGATGCAGGTGAAAGGCGTTGCGGCCATCGTGGTGATGGGCGTGTCAGGAGCCGGCAAGTCAACGGTCGGACGGCTGATCGCGGCGCGGCTCGACTGTCCGTTCCGCGACGCCGACAGCTTCCACCCCAAGGCCAACATCGAGAAGATGAGCCGCGGCGAGCCCTTGACCGATGAGGACCGCTGGCCGTGGCTTGACGCGATCGCGGCGTGGATCGCCGAGCACCGCGCGGCGGGCACGACCTGCGTCGTCACCTGCTCGGCGCTCAAGCGGGTCTATCGCGACATCGTGACGGACAAGCAACGTGCTGACGTGCGGCTGGTCTATCTGAAAGGAAGCTTCGACCTGATCGCCGCACGGCTCGCCGCGCGCACCGATCACTTCATGCCGCCCGCGCTGCTCAAGAGCCAGTTCGACACGCTGGAGGAGCCGGCCGCCGACGAACGCGCCATCACGGCACAGATCGATGCCGCGCCGGAGGAGATTGCCGAAGGGGTGGTGCGGCGGCTCGGCGCTGCGTAGTGAGGCCGTAGCCCGGATGGAGCGCAAGCGAAATCCGGGACAGCGCGCCGTGTTCACCCCGGATGTCGCTTCGCTCATCCGGGCTACGCAATCGGCCAAATCAAGCGCTCCAATTCCTCCAGCTTCGTGGCGCGAAAACCGGGGCAGGTCTCGCTTCTCTTACTCCACGATCTTCCAATACGAGTCCTTGCGGATCACCTTGCCGTCCCGAAAGGTGTAGAAGTCGCAACCGCGGACCTCTTTTCTCGCTCCGTCGCGGGTGGTGCCTGTGAGGGTCCATTTCGAGATGCCGGTATCGGCGGCCGAATCCACGAAATGCTCGTCGTCGCCGTAGTGGACATCGGGCAGGCCTGCAAAGCGCGTTGCCAGCGCTTCCCGGACGTCCCGCTTGCCCTCGCAACGAGCACCCCACGGCTTGCTTCCTCTCGGCATCTCCAGAACACAATCGTCCGAAAAGAACACCATGATGCGATCAAGGTCGTGCGCGTTGAAAGCCTGACACAGCTCCACCAGTGTCGATCGAATGTCCATCGCCCGTCTCCCTCCAGTCGGACAATTTGCTCGTGCATGTTCGATATCGGAAACAGGTCGCGGGCAGAAGGGCTCCCGATCATCCGATAAAAAGTCGAACCGCCGCAATGCGTGCAGATACGCGGCTTCTCCCGGTTCACGCTGCGATTCAAGGTTTCTTAGCCATAACCGCCATTCCCCCGGTTCGATGAGGCGACGTTAGGCTTGTCGGTTGCCTACTTGGCCCACCGCCACAGCCGACCGGGTGGCCGATGTCTTTCACAGTTTCGAAGGCTCTATCGAGGATGCGTCATCACCGCGTGAGTCTTCAGGATGCAGGTCTGCTCGCCGGCGCGATCATTGTCGCCGGCCTGGTCGCGTTCGAGTACGATTTCAGCGGAACGCTACCGCACGACAAGCGCATCGAGTTTCAGGAGGCGATCGCTCTCGGCGCTGTCACCATCCTTGGCATCATCTATTTCGGCTGGCGGCGAATGATCGAGCAGGAACGCGAGATCGCGCGGCGCATCGCGGCAGAACAACGTGCCCACGAGCTGGCACACACCGACGCGTTGACCGGCCTCGCCAACCGCCGCCAGTTCGAGAAGGCCCTGAGGGAAGCTGCCGCTTCTCCGCCCGGCGCGGAGGGCGTTCATGCGGTGCTGATGCTCGACCTCAACGGGTTCAAGAGCGTCAACGACGTTTACGGCCACACCGCCGGAGACGATGTTCTCGTCATCGTGGCGCAGCGGCTGTCCGCAGCGATGCGGGACAACGACCTGCTGGCCCGGCTGGGCGGAGACGAGTTCGCCGTGATCGCGCGGCATCTTGCCGGACCCGAGGGTGCGACCAGTGTCGCGCTCCGGATCATGAAGTGCTTCGAGGACCCGATCACGCTCGGGCCGAACCAGCACCGTATCGGAGCCGGAATCGGCATCGCCTTGATGCCGCGGGACGCATCGCTCGCCGAAGAGGCGCTGCGCAAGGCGGACATTGCCCTCTACAAGGCCAAGGCCGAGAAGCGATCGGCGGTGCGGTTTTTCGAGACAGAGATGGATCGCCACTCGCGCGAGCGCGCGTTCCTAGAGCGCGAGCTCGCGGCGGCGATCGGAACGTCTGCGCTGCGCCCCTGGTATCAGCCGATCGTCGATCTGCAAACCCAGGAGGTGATCGCCTTCGAGGCACTCGCCCGCTGGCATCATCCGAGCCTCGGGAGCATCGCGCCGGATCGCTTCATCCCGATCGCGGAGGCGTGCGGCCTGATGCGCGAGCTCAGCGACGACCTGCTGCGCTGCGCCTGCACCGATGCGCGCGCCTGGCCCGACAGCGTGATGCTCTCGTTCAATGTTTCTCCGTCGCAATTGAAGGAAAGAACTTTCGGCCTGCGCATCTTGCGCATCCTGGGCGAGACCGGGCTGACGCCGCAGCGGCTGGAGATCGAGATCACCGAGAGCGCCCTTGTGCGCGACCTCGAGGCGGCGAAGGAGGTGCTGGGTGCGCTGCGCGAGGCCGGCGTGCGCATTGCGCTGGACGACTTCGGAACCGGCTATTCGAGCCTCTATCACCTGCGCAGTTTCAAGTTCGACACGATCAAGATCGACAGGAGTTTTGTCGACGGCATGAACGCCGAAAGCGACAGTGCCGCGATCGTCCGCGCACTGACCGGCCTGGGTCACGGGCTCAGCCTGACGATCACCGCGGAGGGGATCGAGCGCGCTGAACAACGCAGCGCTCTGCTCAGCCAGGGATGCCAGCAGGGTCAGGGCTTCTTGTTCAGTCGCGCGGTCCCGAGCCACGAGACGCATGAACTGCTGTCGCGCGCTCGCGCGCGCCCGGAGCGCAGCGTCGCGTCGTTGTGACGAAGCGGCTCAGCGTCGTTGAAACCCCTAGCGCCGTTGACCCGGCGGGCGTCGCCCACCGCGCCAGCCGACCTTGCGACCGCGGCTCCAGCCATGCGGCCGTGCGGACTTGTGACGCTTGATCTGAATGGTGTCGCTCATCGCGGCGGCCGCATCGGTGAGGCCCGCTGGACCAGGTCCGAACGCGTTCGCCGCCGTCATCGGGATAAATGCGAGCGCGCCGGCGATCAGCGCGCCCAGAACGAGGAATTTGCCCATGGCCTTCTCCATCGCCCCGAGAGATTCAAGGCGCATGGAGAAGGAAAGTTCCATCAGAGCATGACCCGAAACCCGGGACGCGCTGTGTCCCGGATTCGCGGATACCTGCCGCGGGCTACGCCGCCTGCCGCTTCCAGGCTTGCGAGAAGCGCCGCAGCCGCTCGTCGTCGATCTCGCCCTCGTCGCGGCGGGCGTCCGGCGTGACGCTCGGCGAGGCCGTCATCGTGGCCATCGGCGGCGTGCGCAAGGGCGCGCGCGTGTTCAGGTCGACGATGCGCACCTCCGTCCGCCGGCGCCGGAGCGCGGCGAGATAGAAGAAGAAACCGGCGAGAAGACAGATCCCCACGAATGCGACGAAGACGAACTGCATCGCGTTGACGCGCTCTGCCACGGGCGCCGACGACGCGGGCGCGACTGCGGCGCTGACGGCCGGTGCCGCCACAGGCGCCGGCGTCTGATCGACCGCGGGTTCCTGCGCCACAGGCGTGACGGGTTCCTGCGTGAGCGCAGCGCTGGCCGGTTGGTCGCTGCGCGGAGCGGCCTCGGCGGGCGGAAGGAGCGGCGCGCTCGGCGCGGCCTGCGAGACGATCGTGGACGTGGGCACTGCCACGGTCGCCGGGGGCGGGCTCGACAGCGGCTCGGTCAGCCGGGCGGCGACCTCCGCCATCGGCGCGGCGGCCGGTTTCGTATCCGCACTGGTATCAG
>DATEKY010000482.1:0-2194 GCA_035277225.1 Xanthobacteraceae bacterium | reverse complement strand
GATGATGCGGAAGGTCGCCCCGATGGTGCCGTCGACCAGGCGGATCTCGCCGCCATGCGCGCGCACCAGCTCGGCCGCAATCGCAAGCCCGAGGCCGGAGCCGCCCGGGCGGGTCGAGCCCTGGAACGCCTCGAACAGATGCGCGCGCGCCTTCTCGGTCACGCCCGGCCCGGTGTCGGACACCTCGATCACCACCACGGCGCCCTCGCGCTGGCCGGTGACGCGCAGCTGGTCGCGTCCCGGATCGTTCGGCGCGCGCGCCTCCAGCGCCTGCAGCGAGTTGCGCGCGAGATTGAGGATCACGCGGAACAGCTGGTCCGGATCGGCATCGACGCGCAGCGCGCGCTCGACCGCGCCGACCCAGCGCACGTTGGATTCGCCCGTCAGCCCGAGCGTCTCGCGCACCTCCTCGACCAGCGTTTCGAGCACCACCGGGCGGCGGTCGGGCGGCGGCTCCTGCACCTGGCCGTAGGACAGCGTCGACTGGCAGAACGCGATCGCGCGCTCGAGCGAGCGCATCAGCTTGGGCGCGAAGCGCTGCACGTTCGGGTCGGGCACGCTGGCGAGCCGGTCGGAGAACAGCTGCGCCGAGGCGAGCAGGTTGCGCAGGTCGTGGTTGATCTTGGAGACCGCGAGCCCGAGCGCGGCGAGATGGCTCTTCTGCTGCAGCATCGAGGCGAGGTCGTGCTGCATCGCGCCGAGCTCGCGCTCCGCGATGCCGATCTCGTCGCCGCGCCCGGACGGCACGATCACGCGCGCGGGATTTTCCGGCGCGTCGCGGAACGCCACCACGTTGGCGGTCAGCCGGTTCATCGGGCGCACGAACAGATAGAGCAGCGACAGGTAGACCAGCGTCGCGGTGATCACCGAGATCACCAGCGAGAGCAGCAGGATGTTGCGCGAGAAGCGCACCATCGCCTTGCGCAGCGGGCCTTCCTCGATCAGGATCTCGATGAAGTCCGCGCCGGGCGGCCCCTGCCCCACCACGCGCATCACGTCGCTGTCGGAGCACCAGAACAGCGTCTGCAGCGCATACCACACGGCGCGCGCCGGCGCGGTCTCGCGCAGGTCGACGTCGTGATGGATCGCGTGCGGCATGTCGTGCACGGCAAGCAGCTTGCGCTGGTTGCCCATCTTGATCGCGACGGTCTTGGCGCCGAGGTTGTCGAGAATGTCCTGGACCACCTGATCGGGGAGCTTGAACTTGATCTTGTTCGGATCGTTCGGGCTTTCCGGCTCGTCCTTGTTGGCGCTGAGCACGATCGCCACCGTGCGCGCGACCGCGACGCGGTCGGCCAGAAACGACAGGCGGAAGTTTGCGATCGAGGGAACGTAGATCAGCACTTCGGCCAGCATCACGAACAGGACCGTGAGCAGCAGCAGCTTGCCCGACATGCCAAGGCGCGGCGCCTGCGCGCGCGCGCCGTCGTGCTGGGGTGTCGTGTCGGAGGTCATCGGTCCGGCTCTGCCGGCCTCCCTATAGCTCACCCGAACCGGCGCAGAAAGCCGATCAGGCGACGGACTCTTGGACTCCCCAAACTTGACGAAAAGTAGGTAATTGCCGCGCGTTTCCCGATTTCGGACAAAGTCGGATAAGGCACCACAATTCCCGTCATCGCGCGGATGTTCAGCCCCCGCGAGATCGCCAGCGTCCAGGTGGTAATCTGTTCACCCGCATGCGCGCCCACAATGGTGGCGCCGAGGATCAGTCCATTCTTTTTGGTGATGATTTTGATGTGGCCGTGCGTCTCGCGCTCGGCCTGCGCACGGTCGTTCTCGTGATAGGGCCAGCGCAGCACGCGGATCGCCTTGTGGCGCTCGCGCGCCTGCGCCTCGGTGAGGCCGACATGCGCGAGCTCCGGGTCGGTGAAGGTGACCCAGGGCACGCTCTCGTCGTTTACCTTCGCCGGCAGGCGGAACAGCGCATTCCGCAGCACGATGCCGGCGTGATAGTTGGCGGTGTGGGTGAAGCGGCCGCCGGCGGCGTCGCCGATGGCGTAGACGCGCTTGTTCGAGGTCTTCAGCCCCTTGCCGACCGTGATGCCGCGTTGATCGTGCTTGACGCCGGCGGCGGCGAGGTCGAGCCCCTCCGTGTTCGGGCGGCGGCCGGTCGCGACCAGCAGCTCGCTGCCCTCGATGGTCTCGTCACCGACGACGACCTGGATCTTTCCCTCATGCGGCGCAACGCGCGTCA
>DATEKY010000481.1:0-5600 GCA_035277225.1 Xanthobacteraceae bacterium | reverse complement strand
CCGATGTCGGGATGGTGCGCCGGGGTAACGTGATCGGACAGCTTCTCGATCGCGGTGTTGAGCAGCTCCACTGCCATCAGTAGCAGCACGACGCCGATCAGCAAGAACCGCTTCCAGGCGTCGGTCGCGATCACGAAGGCGAGCGGCACCGCGATCGCGAGCGCGATCAGTTCCTCGCGGAACGCCTGTTCGGATCTCGCGGCGGCGACCAGCCCGCGCCATGAATTCACGGTGGCGCGCCACATGCGGAACACGGGTCTTGCTCCCCCTCAACGAATCGGGCGCGGCCCCCATAACACGCTTATGGGCCGCGCCCTCGCGCCGTCTATAGCAGAACGGCGTCCGTTACTGCATCGAGGTGCGCATGCCGACGCCGCCGCCATTGGTCTTGATGCTGCCGGTCAGCTTCGCCTCCTTGCCGTCGAACGAGAACACCTGCAGCTCCTTCTCGTGGGTGGCCTGCACCACGATGGTCTTGCCATCCCGGCTCCACACCGAGCCCTGCGCCCAGGTGCCGATCTTGGTCGAGGTCACCTGCGTGAGCTTGGTGCCGTCGACCTTGAAGATGCGCATCAGGCCGTGATCGATATAGGCCGGATGGTTCTTCGGACGCGTCGCGCCGTTGTGCAGGATGACGGCGACATGCGAGCCGTCCGGCGACATCGAGACGCCTTCCGGCGTCTGGCCGACCGTGATCGCGTCCACGACGCGCGGCGGATTGGTCTTGAGATCGACCACGTTGATCTGGTCGGAATCGCCCTGCCCGCCGCCCTGGTTGCCGAACACCGCGACGTCGCCCTTCGGGCTGATCACGAGGCTGTAGGGTCGGAAGCCGCCGACCATGTACTTCTTGGTGTCCTCTACCTTGGTGCCGTCGACCGAGAGGATCGACACCCGATGATCGCCGTCGCGCGTCACCAGCGCGGACTTGCCGTCGGGCAGGAACGCGACGTGGCTCGGGCCCGAGGCCTTGTTGCCGAAGTCGATCTTGCCGGCCGGGGTCAGCGTCTTGCCGCTGATGGTGAAGAGCGACAGCGTGCCCTCGTTGCGGTTGGCCGTAATCGCGAGCGTGCCGTCCGGACTGATCGACACGCCGGTCACGCCGGCGCCGGCCTGCAAGGTCGCGGCCACGACCGGCGGGTTGGCCTTCAGGTCGATCACCGAGAGGCGGTCGTCCGGCGTGGTCTTCTTCGGATCGGCCGGATCGACCTTCATGGCGGACGTGACGAGCGCGAAGGATTCATCCTTCGAGACCGCGACGCTCTGCGGCACGCCGACCACGCTGCTCGGCGCCTGTACCTCGCCGAGAACCTTCGGCGGCGACACGCCGATATCGACGACCATCACCGTGTCCGGCGGCGGATTGGCCGGCACCGTGTTGACGCCGTTGACCAGTGCGATCTTGTTGTCGTTGGCGGAGACCGCGATCTGTGCATTCGCGGCAGTGAGAAACGGCAGGGTCAGCGCAGCCAGCGCCGTCCCCCGCATCAGCATGCGGATCATGAAAGCGTCCTCCCGGTTTTGCGGCCGTTGACCGGCCGCGCGGGAGCGCCAAACGCGCGCCCTTGCGCGGGATGCTATTTCAACGCGTAGAACGGCGGAAGCGCCTCGCAACCGCAAGGCGCTTCAAGTCGGCGTGAGATGCCGCGTCACAAACCCGCAGCGGCGGACAACGGCTTGGCTTTTGCTGCTCTCTCGGCCTTGAGCAATTCGGCCAGCAGGAAAGCGAGCTCGATCGCCTGCTCGGCATTGAGGCGCGGATCGCACAGCGTGTGATAGCGGTCGTTGAGGTCCTGGTCGCTGATCGCGCGCGCGCCGCCGGTGCACTCTGTCACGTCCTTGCCAGTCATCTCGAGGTGCACGCCGCCGCCATGCGTGCCTTCACCGGCATGCACGTCGAAGAAGGTCTTCACCTCCTGCAGGATGCGGTCGAACGGGCGCGTCTTGTAGCCGGTCTCGGCCGTGATCGTGTTGCCGTGCATCGGGTCGCATGACCACACCACGGTGCGGCCCTCGCGCTTCACCGCGCGCACCAGCGCCGGGAGATGGTCGCCGACCTTGTCGGCGCCGAAGCGGTTGATCAGCGTGATGCGGCCCGGCTCGTTCTCGGGATTGAGGATATCGATCAGGCGAACCAGCTCGTCGGCTTTCAGCGAAGGCCCGCACTTGATGCCGATCGGATTCTTGATGCCGCGGAAATATTCCACATGCGCGTGGTCGGGCTGGCGCGTGCGATCGCCGATCCAGACCATGTGCGCCGAAGTGCAGTACCAGTCGCCGGTGGTCGAATCCTGCCGCGTCATCGCCTGCTCGTAGCCGAGCAGCAGCGCCTCGTGGCTGGTGTAGACGTCGGTGCCGCGCAGTTCGGGATGGCTTTCGAGATCGAGCCCGCAGGCCTGCATGAACGCGAGCGTCTCGGCGATGCGGTCCGCGACCTGGCGGTAACGATCCATCGCCTTCGGGTCTTTTACAAAACCGAGCATCCATTGATGCACGCGCCCCAGGCTGGCGTAGCCGCCATGCGCGAAGGCGCGCAGCAGGTTCAAGGTCGCGGCCGACTGGTTGTAGGCCTCGACCAGGCGCTGCGGATCGGGGATGCGCGCACCTTCCGTGAACTCGGCGCCGTTGACGATGTCGCCGCGATAGCTCGGCAGCTCGACGCCGTTCTTCTTCTCGGTCGGCGAGGAACGGGGCTTCGCGAACTGGCCCGCGATGCGCCCGACCTTCACCACCGGCGAGGAGGCCGCGAAGGTCAGTACCACCGACATCTGCAGGAACACGCGGAAGAAGTCGCGGATCGAGTTCGCGCTGTGGTCCTCGAAGCTCTCGGCGCAGTCGCCGCCCTGGAGCAGGAAAGCCTCGCCGGCCGCGACGCGGGCGAGCGACTTCTTCAGGTTGCGCGCCTCGCCGGCAAACACCAGCGGCGGGAACGAGGCGAGCTTCGCCTCCACGGCATCCAGTTTCGCCGCGTCCGGGTACTGCGGCACCTGGACAATGGGTTTTCCACGCCAGCTTTCCGGCGTCCAACGCTCGGCCATCACGCTAACTCCTTCAATTGCCGGGCTTATACACCGAAAATCGCGGCTGTCATCCCGGAAGCCGCGCCAGCGGCTATCCGGGACCCATGAATTCCCTTGCGCCGCGGAGTCAGCCTAGGCGAAAGCTGGATCCCGGCTCTCCCCCGGCTCAAGGCCGGGGTCGGCCGGGATGACATTTGAGAGCCATGGCCATCCACCCCGCCTACGCCCAGGTTTCGGCACTGCTCGTCGCGGTCTTCATCCTGATCGCCGGCAACGGGCTGTCGAACACGCTGGTGCCGCTGAGCGCGACGGCGCAGTCCTTCCCGCCGCTGTCGATCGGCTTCATCGGCTCGGCCTATTTCGGCGGCATGCTGATCGGCTGCCTCGCGGCGCCGCGCATCATCGCGCGCGCCGGGCACATCCGGGCGTTCTCGGCCTTCGTCGCGATCTCGACCGTCGCGGCGCTGATGCACCCGATGTTCATTGACCCCATCTCCTGGTGCGCGATCCGCGCCGTCACCGGCTTCTGCTTTGCCGGACTTTACGCCGCGATCGAGAGCTGGATGCACGACAAGGCCGACAACGTGGTGCGCGGGCAGGTGCTCGCGCTTTACCAGATCGTCCACTACGCCGGCGGCGCGACCGGCCAGCAGGCGATCCGCTTCATCACGCCGACCTCATTCGTGCCGTTCTCGATCGTCGCCTGCGCGCTCGCGCTCTCGGTGCTTCCCCTCGCCTACACCCGCTCGGACCCGCCCGAGCCGCCGCCGGTGCCGCGGCTGCGCCTCGCCTGGCTGTTTCGCATTTCGCCGGTCGGCATGGTCGGCTCGCTCGTCTGCGGCATCGCGAACGGCACGTTCTGGGCGCTCGCGCCGGTGTTCGCCGAGCGCAGCGGGCTTTCGGCGGGCGGCGTTGCGAGCTTCATGACCGCGGCGATCATCGGCGGCGCGCTGGTGCAATGGCCGGTCGGCCGCATTGCCGACCGCGGCGACCGCCGCCACATCATGCTGGCCGCGATCGCGCTCGCGGTCGCGGCGCAGGCCGCGCTGGTGTGGTACGCGCAGAGCGAGCCGTACGTGCTGATCGGCCTCGCCGCGCTGGTCGGCGCCTCCGCGCTGGTGCTCTATCCGCTCGCCTCCAGCCACACGCAGGATCTCGGCGGGCGCGAGAACGCGGTCGAGGTCTCGACCGGCCTGCTGCTGACCTACACGATCGGCGCGATCGTCGGCCCGACCACCGCGGCGTGGCTGATGGAATGGATCGGGCCGCAGGCGCTGTTCATCCATAACGGCGCGGTGCATCTGATCTTCATCGTCTACATCGTGTGGCGGCTGTTCCGCCGTCCCTCGCGCGCGGAGCCGAAGCCGTGAGCGAGGTGCTCATTCAAGATACGAGCTTTGAGGCGCGCGACGGCTACACGCTCGCCGCAACCGTGTTCGCCCCGGCGCAGGCGCCGCGTGGTGCCGTCCTGATCAATTCGGCGACCGCGGTGCCGCGCAAGATCTATCGCGGCTTCGCGACGTATCTCGCCGAGCAAGGCCACACGGTGCTGACCTACGATTATCGCGGGATCGGCGGATCGCGCCCGCGCTCGCTGCGCGGCTTTGCGGTGCGCATGCGCGACTGGGCCGCGCTCGACGTCGCGGCCGCGATCGATCACATGCGCAATGTCTGGCCGAAGCTGCCGCTCGGCGTCGTCGGGCATTCGTTCGGCGGACAGGCGCTGGGCTTGGCGCCGAACAACGATCAGGTGTCGCGCGCGCTGTTCGTCGCCGCGCAGGCCGGCTACTGGCGCCTGTTCCACTCGCCGGAGAAATACCGCGTCTACGCGATGCTGCGGCTGATCGGCGCCCCGATCGCGCGCACGCTCGGCTACGTGCCGGGCCGGTTCGGCATCGGCGAGGACCTGCCGCGCGACGTGTTTCTCGAATGGACCGGCTGGGTGATGCGCCCACGCTATTTCTTCGACGACGCGACGCTCGACGCGCTGGCGAACTTCCCGCGCTATCGCGGGCGCTTGCGCGCAATCTGCCTGACCGACGATCCATGGGCGACCGCGCCGGCGGTCGATCTGCTGTGCTCAGGCTTCACCGGCACGACGCCGGAGCGCATCGACATCGCTCCGTCCGATGCCGGCACGGCGAAGCTCGGGCATTTCGGCTTCTTCCGCCCCGAGCATCGCGACACGCTCTGGCGCGACGCCGCGGCGTGGCTAGCTCCGGCGCAAACCGGGGCTTAGCGAATAGCCGACGAGCGCAAGCGTCGCGCCCGCGCAAATCGCGAGCAGCGGCCAAAGCGCCGGATCGTGCTTCAGGGTGAACGCATAGGTCGCCGAGACCGTGACCGCCTGCACGGCGATGAACGCGAATGCGAGCCACCGCGCGCGCAGAGTCAGCACGGTGAACGCGCAGACCGCCGCCATGACCTGCACCAGGTAAGTCCCTTGGTGATTGATGGTCTGCCCCGGCTGGAAGATCAGCAGCACGAACACGGCGAGGATCGCGGCCAGCGCGACGAGCATGCGCAGCGCCGCATCGCGCTGCGGCCGCTGATCCGCTTTCAGCAACGGAAGGAGCAGCA
>DATEKY010000480.1:0-25858 GCA_035277225.1 Xanthobacteraceae bacterium | reverse complement strand
GGCGGCGTCATCGGCGCCACGCGCGTCATCAACGCAAAGCCCGACGGCTACACAATGCTGCTCGGCACGGTCGGCACGCACGCCTACAATCAGTGGATCTACAAGAAACGCCGCTACGACGCGGTTGGTGACTTCACACCTGTCACCCTGTTCTCTGAGCAACCGATGGTGCTCGAGGTGCGTAAGGATCTCCCCGCGAACACCTTTGCCGATTTTATAACGCTCGTGAAGAAAGACGGCGGCAAGATGCAATACGGGTCAGCCGGTGCGGGCACGACCACGCATCTTGCATGTGCGCTGCTTAACGCCCGGCTCGGCGCGAACGTGACGCACGTGCCTTATCGCGGGTCGGCGCCCGCCACGAATGATCTGATCGGCGGGCAGATCGACTATGTGTGTGGCAACATCGGCGCCGCAATCGCACTCATTAAGGGCAAGCAGGTCAAAGCGCTGGCGATGCTCTCCAAGGAGCGCTCAGCCCTGATGCCAGACCTACCGACCCCCCACGAGATGGGGATCGCTGACTATGACGTGACGACCTGGACCGCGTTCTTCCTGCCCAAGGGGGCGTCGCAGGAGATCGTGGCCAAGCTCGTAGAGGTTACCCAGGCGGCGATGGAGACACCCGCGATCCGCACCCGCATGCACGAGATTGGCGTCACAGGTGTCACCAAGGACCGACAAACTCCGGAATATCTGGCGAAGTACGTGAGCGAGGAGATTGCCCGCTGGGAAGGCCCGATCAAGGCAGCCGGCCTACAGGTTGACTGATCGAACAGGAAGGGCAAGCACGGTTCGGTGCGGGCGATCGCGGCTGCGTGGCCTGCCTCTCGCGTGATGAACCTGCCGGCGCGGGCGCAGAAGCAGGAAGCGGTTCGCTGGTCGTCGTTTTATAGACCGAAGATTCCCGCCAGCGGCGCCTCTTTCCGGCGATAACGGGTCCGCCACCCGGTTGAATCCGGCGCGGAGCCTGCGATTAGCTAACGTACGAATGGAGTAGTGATTGGCATACTCTTTGGTTTGATCCGCACTACGAGAATTTTGGACGGTCCCGTCGCATCATTGTAGCCACGATGTGGAACGTTGGGCGGCGTATACAGAGAGTCACCGGGCTTCAACTTCTTAGTCTCCCGTCCATCAGCTTCCGAAATCCAGATGCCTTCCAAGACGTAAGATATCTCATGTCCATCAGGGTGAATGTGCCAACTCGTACCGCGGTTGGCAGCAAACTCGAAAATATGAACGAGAGTCTCCTGATCTGACATACCCGCGAGATCGGTTCGCAAAGACTGCCGGATGTTTGTTGGCGGACCTTGAACCTGCGCGATGGCTTCACGGCTGCTGACAATGCCAAGCATCCCTGCCGCGATGATGACCGCGTTCAAACGTATCCATCTCATGCTCTTCCCCAGTAGTTTTGGAACCGACCACGAGACCCGCCGTACGCGAACCCGCCCGGTTGGCAGTCGCCTTGAAAAGTGGGGCAACGGATTTCCCCGCTGCAGCCTCCATGTCTCACGAGAACTGGCCGAACGCCCACTCTCCGCAACGCCAGTTTTTCGTACATGGTCCTCCCTCGAGGTCCTCCATCACGTTCGATCAGCCCGGCAGCGCCAAGACGAGCAGGACAACAAGCAGCACTAGCGCGGCCGCCAGGACGATCGCCCGTCCCATCCAGAAATCCTGCGGCTCGTGTACGATAAACCGGCCCAGCCCCAGGCAAGGGTCGCAATAGACCATTTGGTTTGCGCCGGCTGGTCCAAGACGCTGGTCTGCGGCCATGTTCGACTCCGCCATTCAAGCGCGTCGAACTGCATTCCAAGACGGGACTGAGCGGAAGTAAATGCACTATGCGGTATACATACCGGGGGTTCAGTGCAGACGACTTGGACTGCACTCTTCCTGCCAAAGGGCGCATCACAGGAGATCGTGGACAAACTCGAGAGGTTACACAGGCGACGATGGCGACACCCGCGATCCGCACCCGCATGCACGAGATTGGCGTGACCGGTGTTACAAAGGACCGACAAACTCCAGAGTATCTGACGAAGTACGTGAGCGAGGAGATTGCCCGCTGGGAAGGCCCGATCAAGGCAGCCGGCCGACAGGTTGCCTAATCGATGAGGAACGGCAGGCACAACTTCTTCGTGTTTTCGCTGGCGATAAGGCGCTGCTCCGGCGGACTTATCCCCCGCGGCGTTCAACGCGGTGCTCAGCCGCTGCGGAATGCTGCCCTCCGAATAAATCAGCCAGTCGGTTCCGGCCAGGACATGATCGGCGCCCAGTGCCTCGACGGTCGCACGCATCAATATGGGATTGAGTCGCATAGTATCATCATCCCGCCCTGTTCGCTTGTGGAGCGCGCTACGATCGCGCGTTGTCCGCGATCAAGATATCCTGTGAGCGATGCTGCGGCTCATTGCGCGCCCGTGGAGTCAGGCGGAAAATGAAGCCTTGGGCAGGTAAAGACCGGCGGCTCCTCATGCTTCCGCATTTTGGGTCCCCGCGTTCTCGCCGCGTTGAAGCATGGAACGAATGCGGAAAGAGTCAAGAACGCCATACCCTTCCGCGCGCCTGCTAGGCGCGCTACCGTAGCGCGAGCCCGAAGGTGACACTGCAGCAGCAGGCCGAGAAGTAAAGTTTTTCCGCCGGTCAACCTATCGGCGGTGCGCGAAGGTCCGCAGCATGCCAAGATGGCGCATCGCGCTCTGGGTCGTGTTTTACATCGCCCTGTTGGTGCTGATTGGCGCGGTAAAAATCTACCTGAAATGACGCATGCGGCCGGCTTCCGCTTGCCTGCCCCTCACGCTACGTTGCTCGCCAGCCACCGAAGGCGAAGGGTTAGTCGGTAGGAACGAAACATGCTGCCTGCTGCTGGCGACCCGCGGGATCAATCTCCTCGGAACAAACTAATTGTAGCGATCGTCGTGGGGGCGATTATTCTTTTCGCCGCCATCACAGCATTCATGGGTTGGCTCCCTCTCTCGCCGAAGAACGACGTACTAAGGTCCCTCAGGTAGCCTTCCGTGCGCCTGTGGACCGCGCTACGATCGTTCGTTGTCCGCGGTCAGGAGATCCTGTGAGCGATGCTGCGGCTCATTGCGCGCCCGTGGAGTCAGGCGGAAGATGAAGCCCTGATCGCGCTGTGGCATCAGGGTAAGAGCACCGGAGAGATCGCTATCAAGCTTCGGCGGACACGGTCCGCGGTAGCGACGCGGGCGGGAAAATTGCGGTTGCCGCCCAGGCAAGCGCCCGGACGTCGATCAGCCTCCGCCAAGTAGGGCGCCTTCGGGCCATCGTTTATCTCTCAGCTTGAATTCTCTTCGTGCGAATCGGGCTCCTCTAGGCCGGGCTTAAGCAAGCGAAAGTCAGCATCTTCGCGGCTATAAAAGCGCCCGGCCGCGACCTGTTCGTCAATCCATTTAATCAGGTCTTCGGGCACATCGGGCTCAATCAGATGAGACATCCCCGGTCCGCTTCTTTTCGTTTCGGCATGGTTCGTATTCATTATCAGGCGCTAAGGCGAGGCATGGAAGACCGCCACAGCTTAGCCTCCAGACCACCGCACGTATCAGCATCGGGGCGAGCGCTGCCAACGGGATACCCTTTTAAAGACGCTAATTGTGAGCAGCTCGCCGTCGGTGAGTGCACCGCGAGGCTCGACGCTGCGGGCGACCGACACGGGCGACGGGTTTCCGGCGAGGTATAATCCCGCGCCCCCGAGGACCACTAGGAGGACGATCGCGACGACACGCGAAGCAAGTGTTCTCATGTCGGACTGGGGCTCGAATGAGTTCTGCGGCTTCGATCTTGAACGCTCGCGGCACCATTTTGATCCGCGGGGAAGCCCGATGCTCTCGGCTGTCGCACTGGCAGAAAAGCGCCGGACTACGGCGCGCCCATCGCCTCCGCGCTTGTAGCACTACGCCGCCATCGGTCCGGCGCTGCGAAGTGTCGCATCGAGATTGCGGAGCAGTTCTGCGAGCCGCTCCCGCTCACTGAGGCACTCGAGCCCACGCCGTTCAAGGTTCCCGATGACCTTTCGCTGGGCCACAATGGCATCTTCCAGCTCGCGAAGGTGCTCGCAGGTCTCACGCATACTCATGGTGCTCGCCTTCCGTATAGGGAAACTCATTCCGGTGTGAGGCTCTCACGAGCCGCGCTGGCATTTGGAGAACGATGACGTTCGGCTTAACCGTGCGCCGCGCGTCCGGTTGCGCTCACGTCATAATTTCCGGCGATTCACTTTTGTTGAGCGTGATCACGGTGTAGGGCTCAGACGCCTGCTCATCGCCGACGACGATTCCACTCCTATTCCACAGTATCGAACGAGATTCGCGCTACCTGCCTGACGCCTTCCTTCACTTCCAGACTCCAGTAGCGGCTGTCTTCGCCGGCATCCTGCTTTATTTCGCGCACGATCTTGGCTCCCTCTGCCAACGCCGCGGCGTCATCGGGCAGTTGAACGCCTTCCGGATCGTCGATCGCGTCAATGGCGTGAACTATGAAGCGGTACAGCGGCATGGCCTAGTCATCGAAAGGCCCGCATCGGTGTTGATGCGGGCCTCTCGCTGCGGCCACTGCGGCGTCCCTGGCCCGAGACACGACAGCAGCCACAAGTTTCAACACTGCGTCCGCGAAACGCGGAACGTGGCACCTCGTTCCGCTTCTACATAGGTGTTCAGCAATCTCGCAAAACACGCGCCAAACCATTCCGGCGCGGTGTGGCGCCTCTGACGGCGCGCAGGTGCCGCGAGGCGCTCCGCCGCATGCACTGTCGTTGTTCCGTGACTTTGGCCAAAGAGAGAGACGATGCCGCTGCTCCCATATTGGGAAGCTAATTGAAGTTGGCTCCAGAACTACCCGGGCCGCTTCGCTGTAGGGCGCGGCTGAGTCGGCAGGTCGGTCATGGGAGCGACATAGACTTGGGGCGGAGATCGTCGCGACAGACGCCACTCGCTATTCAGATACCAGAGAAAGGCTAATGCGATACCCAAGAAGACGATAGAAGCTGGCAGGAGCCATTGCTCGAATTGGTCGAGCAGCGCGCGTTTCCTTGCATCGTGTTTGGGTCTATGTTCCGCCATCATCCCAAACGCAAAATCGCATCAGTTCGTTGCGCGTGAACTGACACCATTGGGTTGCTGAGTGCCTCAAGCAACCGTGCCCGACGACCAGCGCGGCCGTGTCCAGTTCGTGGCAATGGTGGACTCTCTCGATGCTCTTGGTCCTTAGGCCGCTATCTTGATGGAGCTGCTGCTTGCTTCGGCAGCTGCGCCAAAATCAATCACACTGGAAGACATGGCGCCGACTCGTTTCCCCACGCCCCGCTGAACGCCGCCGCCTCCGCATCGGATCTCTGTGATGGTTCAATCTTCCCCAACTCAAGCCGCTCAAGCTGCAGACGCGTCTCGGCGATGCGTCGATGAATGTATTCGCGCTCCAACTGGGTCAGGTCGGTTGCGAGGAGACCGCAATAGCGGTGCAGGGCGGCGCGATGGGCTCTGATCAGAGCCGCATGCATCCCAGTCATTTCTTTCACCTTCGATTCCATGTTTGTTTGCGGAGGTGAACGAGGGTTGCCTCAACGAAGAGGGGTCCCGCTCGACCCCTCTTCATCGCCCCGCCAGCGGCGCTTGAGCCGCATGGCAAGCCCGCCCGGCCGCGGTGGCGGATCGTCATCCAGGTGCCGCAGCGCATCCACGATGTCGTCGAAGCTGACAGGCGCCTTGCCCCCCGGCGCCTGCCGCAGACCCGGCATCGACTCTACGGCACAGGCATCAGATGCCCAGGACGACAGGATCGCGCGCTTTTCCTGCTTGCTCAGGTCCGGGTCGTTGAGAACGTCGCGCGGGTGATCGAACACCGCTGCGGGATTGAGAAGATGATCAAGCTCGAACTCCATGCCTCTCATTGGTCACTCCTGTTTCTCCTTTCAGTACCGGCGTGTCAGTGCAGCAGCACGATCCACGCAACCATGGCGAAGCTGGTAATCAGCAGTAACAGGTCGAATGGGTGCGGCTGACGGCCGCGCGATGCGAAGCCATCCATTGGAAACTCCTGATTTAGGCAGGTCGGAGGTCTCGCGCGCGCGAGACCCCCGCTCCTTGGACGGTCAGGCCGCTTTCTTCTGCTCGATCTGCTTGTTGTCGTTCGAGCTCGGCTGGCCGATCGCGATCTTGCGCGGCTTCATCGCCTCGGGCACTTCCCGCACCAGCGCGATCTTCAGCAGGCCGTTGTCGAAATGCGCATCCTTGACCTGCACATGATCGGCGAGGCTAAAGACCCGACGGAACGAGCGGGCGGAGATGCCCTGATAGAGCATCTGCGTCTCGTCCTTGACCGTCTTGCGTCCCTCGACGGTCAGGGTGTTCTGCTCGGCCGTGATGGTGATCTCGTCGGGCGAGAAGCCGGCGACCGCCAGCGAGATCGCGTACCGGTCGTCGCCCACCTTCTCGATGTTGTAGGGCGGGTAGTTGTCCTCACCGGTCCAGCGCATGGACTCCTCGGCCAGATCGAACAGGCGGTCGAAGCCGATGGTCGAACGCCACAGCGGCGCAAAGTCGATTGTTCGCATTTTCCACATCCTCCATTGAGCAACATGGTCACGCCCCGGCTGAGCGGCCGGTGCCAGCTTTCCGGGCCCTGGATGGGGGCGCCCGAAGCCACGCCACGGCGTGGCGAAAAAAGAGGTAGAAAAACAGCTTCGGCGTTCAAGACCCCTCACCAAAAAAATTTCTGCCTCGTCGCGCCGCTCGCCGGGAACAGCGCGGCCCCTCTCGCGTTTCGGCGAAAATTCCATACTCGCAGGAGGATGCTATGAGCACTCGGCTGCTCCTATCGTTACTCGCCGGCGCGTTCATGATCCCACAAGCCGCACTCGGTGACAGTGGTGCCTCAAGCGGCTTGAAGCTGCCGCCGATCCCCTTTGCCGAAACCGTTCCGTGGCTGGCGGGCATTGCTCCGAAGGCGCCGCCTTCACTTGGACTGCTTCTCGCGCCGGTGCCCTTGGCGGTGACACCAATACAATTCGCCGCTGTACCGAGGCCGGACCGAGAATCCCTGGAGCAATTTGCGTTCGCGCGAACCGAGTAGCGCGGAGGTTCACAGACGGGACACGGATGGGTGTAAGAGCGAAGGGTCAGTGCGCTTAAATTGCAAGGACCCCTGTTGAGGTCTCCGTCCCGCGTTTTCAGTTAGAGAACGGGACGCAGAAGGACTTGAGGTAGGAAAGTTCGGGCGCGGGATTCGACGGAGCGACCGCGACATGCACGGCCCTCGCCCGACATGCCCGAGGTGCGGCCTGCAGATGGGCCTCGACCGCATCGAAGTAATCGAGCAGCCCGACCAGGATTTGCGCACCTTCAAGTGCTTTCATTGTGTCATCGAAATCACTGAGAAAGTACAATACAAGTACAGCAATCAGCCGCCACAGGTAGGATAAGCCGCGTTAACGATATGGTAGTGGGGCGCGGCCGAACTCGGCAATCTCGTTCTCGCGCGGGCAATGGATATATGTTGTTCTCGGTGCGTCTGCGTCCCCTATGACAAGACGCCCTCGTTAGCGTGGTACCAATAATCGGGGGTATTCCTGAGGCGTGATCCGCTGGTCGGCCGCGTGCGCCGCTGGGAAGCTGAACGGTTATGACTTCTCATCCTCCCTAAGCGTCACGGTCGCTATTACCACACCCATGGGACTCGACACTTCGATCTCGTCTACGGGGGGCCTCTGATCCAGCACCGCATCATGCGCGGCATCGGCTAAAGCCCGACGTGCGTCCTTGATAGCGTCATCGTCATTCGGGAACTCCAGCTCGGTTATCTCACCCTCGAGCGTTCCGGGACGACGCGTCAGGAAACGGTACATCGGCATTTTTGAGCTCCTGGTGGCAGCCAAACTAAATGGCCCCATGCCAGGTTCATATAGAATCAAGGCGGGATCGGATTTCTTAGAGCGCCTCAAGTTAGTCCTTGTTTTGCATTCGACACGTTGGGTGTAACCGACAAGCGTTTCATTTGTTGCCCGGACGGTCGCTGTTTCCGCGCTCTCGGAGCGCGGTTTTGCTGCTTCGCGCGACGCGTTTATGAAAGCGATGTTCGAGCTCGCAGCGCGACGGCGGCTCGTCGGAACTGGGGACTTGGGGCGACGTTGACCGTCGACACGAGGCGCTTCCGGTGGATCCACAAAGAGCCCTGAGCTATCAGCGCGCGCTCGCGACCTTCACGCGAATCGTGGATGAGCCCGACACGGTCCCGGGCTTGCTGCAGAACGCCACGGCTCAGGTTGCGCGGATCACGAACATCAAGCACGTCAAAATTCTGCGCTATCGGCCCGATCTCGGCGATCTGCTGATCGAGGCCGGCGTAGGCTGGAAACCCGGTGTCGTCGGGCACGTCAGCTTGGGCGCGGACCGATTTTCCCCGGCCGGACGATCGATGCAAACAGGCGCACCGGTAATCTCGGAATATATTCCGAACGATCCGGAAATTCGGTACCCGGACGTGTTGCGCGAGCACGGTATCGTGTCGGTGCTCAACGTTCCGATCTTCGTCGACGGCACGCACTGGGGCGTGCTCGAGGTCGACACCGTCGAGAAGACCACGTTTGAGGAATTCGAGGTTCACTCGCTCTCCATCTTCGCGAGCATCCTTGGTATGTCGCTCGCGAAGAACGCCGCACAGGCCGCGGCCACGAAGGCCGCATCAATGGTCACCGACAGCAGGTCGGAAACTGCGATCATGCTGCGTGAACTGCAGCATCGCATGAAGAACAACCTGCAGGTCATCGTCAGCTTCCTTGCGCTGCAGAGCCGCCAATCAGTCAGCGAGGAAGCACGTGAGCGCATCGGCCGCGTGATGGACCGTGTCATGGCGATCGGACTTGCGCACGACCAGCTCTCGTTCAAGGCTGGAGCAAGCAGCGTCGATATGCGCGATTACTTGAAGGCGCTATGCGCGAACATCGATCCGCATCGCCCGAACCTCGTCCTCGATATCGAAGTCGATTCAACCCGCATCCCGATCGACCGGGCCGTTCCGGTCGGCCTTATTGTGAACGAGCTTGTCACCAACTCGGTCAAGTACGCATTCGACCAAGACGAAGGCGTCATCAAGATCACGTTCAGGGTGAATGAAGCGATCGGCGAAGCCGAGCTTTGCGTTGGAGACAACGGGCGCGGCATGGGACCGGCTCGCTCCGGCTCGCTGGGACTGAAGCTCGTCGAAAGCCTCTCGCGCCAGCTCGGGGGCCGGCTGGCGATGCCCGACGTGTCACGCGGCACGATGACGGTCGTGTCCTTCCCTTACTCAATATGACGCCCTCCTTCGCATGAGCGACGGCTGCGTTAGGCTTATGTTTGTTGCTGCCAAGCGCACCAGCGCACTCACTGCGCCGTCCCCGGGCGGCGAACCACGAAGGGCAGCGGGTGCGCGTCAGCGTGCCCGAACACCCGCAATGCCTCGTCCATGTCGGCCGCGCCTGCTTGCCAGCGCGCATCGATGGTCCGCGCTGAGTAATCGTACATCTTGTCGGAGATGGCATCGGACCGATCAGGCCGGTAACTCAGATAGAAGATCTTCTGCGCTCCGCCGGGTTCGCCTGTGGGCTGCGCCGCCGCGAGCGCTGCTTTTAATTTCAATTCCCGGCAATACGCCTCGAGCCGCTGCCAAGTCTGGTTCGCAAACGTCAGGTCATTCTTGCGCAGGACCGCCTCTTCGAACGACGCCGGCCGCTTGCCGTCGCGTGGAAAGAGATCCAGTACAAATACGGTCAGCGGCCCCTTGGGCGGATCGCAGTGCAGCGCCTCGATCGGCGCGTTGGCGCTCAAGCCTCCGTCACCAAGGAAGCGGCCGTTCAATTCCACCGGCGCAAATTCCGGAAGGTAGCCACAGCTGGCAAGAAGGTGATCCATGCCGATGCGGTCACCGCGCCCGGTGTCGAACAGAACCAACTCACCGGTTTCAAGATCGGTCGCGGCCACCGTCAGCCGAGGGTCGCCACTATTGAGGCGATCAAAATCGATCAGCGTCGTCAGCCGCTGGCGCAGCGGCTCGAGGTCATAAAAGCTGCGGAAGCGGGTGAACGGATTTGGCACTCGCGGATGGAATTGCCCAACCGCGCCCATCAGGCGCGTGCCGATGGCGGTGGCCCAGTTCGCGGCATGGCGCATGGGCCCCGGAATCATGGTCGCGCCGGCTGCGAAAGGGCCCGGCGGTTGCGCGTGAAGCCAAAGCGCCTCCAAATGCTTAACACGGTCGCCCGGCAGTGAGCCGGCAATCACCGCCGCGTTTACCGCGCCAATCGAAGAGCCCGCCAACCAAACGGGATGGGTGCCGCGTTGCGCGAGGCACGCAACGGCGCCTGCCTGGTACGCACCAAGCGCGATGCCGCCTGCGAGAATGAGCACGGGCGAAGGAATGGACTGTTCGATCATTGGGCTGAACCGCGTTGAAATGGTTTCTCGCGTACGCGGCGCGCCATTAGAGTCCTGGAAATCGCCAAGCCGAGAATCCAATCACATACATAGGTCGCCGCACGACGCTTTCCACTGCATCTGCGCTGGAAGTTTGCGGAACCGATCGGCGCCGATCGGGTTATGCCGGGCGCCGCGAGATCAACATGCACGATTGCCTCATCATCGGCGGAGGACCTGCCGGCCTCACCGCCGCGGTGTATCTCGCGCGCTATCGCCGCCTGGTGCGGTTGATTGACGCCGGCGAAAGTCGCGCCCGGCTGATCCCGACGAGTCACAATTGCCCCGGCTTCAAAGGTATCGGTGGCGAGGAACTTATTCTGCGGCTTCGTGAACAGGCACTTCAATACGAGGTCAAATTCGAGCGCGGAACCGTCAATGCGCTCAGCCGTGACCGTGACAATTTCCGCGTCCGGGTTGGCGGCGAAGAACTGCAAGCGCGCACCATCATCCTCGCCACGGGGCTTGTCGATAAAGAGCCTCTGCTCGAAGTGCAAGGCGGCGATCCCCGCGACGTGATCCGCTACTGTCCGATCTGCGACGGCTTTGAAGTGCTCGATTTGACGGTGGCCGTGCTCGGAGGCAAGGAAGCTGCCGAGAAGGCGCGCTTCATCCGAAGCTTCACCAAGGACGTTCTTTGGTTCACGCAAGCCTCAACTGAGGCGATGCCGACGGATACGCAATCCTTCGACGTGAAGTGCAGCGGTCGCGCCGTTCGCATTGAGATATCACCCCACGGGGTCGCGATCACGACCGCGGACGGTGTCACCCATCATGCTGACCTGCTCTACCCTGCCCTCGGCTGCGACGTCCGCTCGGGTCTTGCGACTGCGCTCGGCGCGCGTTGCGCCCCGATCGGAACGCTGATCGTCGACGCGCATCAGCAGACGAGCGTCGAGGGCCTGTATGCGATCGGCGATGTGGTAACCGACTTGCATCAGATCGCCGTCGCGACCGGCCATGCGGCAATCGCCGCAACGGCGGTCCACAACAGGCTGCCGCGCAATCCGCGTTAGCAGCCCGCGCTCAAGGAACCTCGGTGAAGGGCAAGCCGTTCACGTCAAGCTATTCCGGCATGTGCGAGGTTCAGATGGCGGAACGGGATACGTTGTCCGGCATTCTTGCCCGAACCGTCATAACGTCGGCGGTTGCGAGTGCCGCCAGCGCGTTTGCGCTGATGCTTTTGGCGCGCAGAGAGCGAAGGGGTGCGTTGCTGCCGCTGAACGCTACCAGCCATTGGCTCCACGGCGATGCAGCCGCACGAGATGCGACCGTGGATGTGGAGCGTACGGCTGTCGGTGCGTTGACGCATCACGCCGCAACGATGTTCTGGTCGGGGATGCTGGAAAGCATTCTCGGATCGGGAAAGCGGAAATTGCCGGCGCTCGCCTTGAGCGGGGCCGCGGTCGCGGCGCTCGCGGCAGTGGTGGATTATGCGCTGATGCCACGTCGGCTGTCGCCGGGATGGGAGCTTGCATTGACGCGCAAGTCGATGGCGGGTGCTTTCGGCGCCATGGCAGCAGGACTTGCCGCAGGCGCGTTTGCTGCGCGATCTCACGGACGGCCTCTCGGCGCGGAAAGCGGCTCACGAACGCGCAGACGCCGTAGCTAGAACGGCCCAACCTCTTGCGGTCGCGCAATCATCAGCCAGAAAATCGTGACCACCGCGCCGAAGGCCGGAAACCCGAAGCAAACCACCACCAGAACAGCCGGTGATAAGCCGGAGGGAGTTCTGATGCGATGCCGGCCGCCGCGCTTGCCAGGTCCGCAGGCGCATCTGCATCCAGACGACCGGCAGCCAAAACAAGCCGGTGATGACGTACAGGATCAGCGACCAGACGATCCACGCGTCGGTGAGCGAGTAGCCGACGCATCGAACTAGCAGCAGGCCGGTGATGGGCGACGCCGAGTTCAACGGCAAAGAGATCACGCGCGAGGTGCAGCAGCAGCATGCGGGCATGACCCTAGGCGAAAGGGCACTTGAAGACCGGAACGTCCTTGCCTTCGGCTAGATACGGAACACCTGCCGTGTATCCGGTCCCGCGCTTCATCCCCAGCATGCGCATTGCAATGCTATAGTGCGTCTTGCGCCATTCCAGCAGTTCCGTCTCGAACACCTTCATTGCTGCACGGAGGTCCGCAACATCAGACGGTGAAAAGGCCCCTTGCTTGATAGCGTCGGAAAGGTTCGGCTGGCCCGCCGTGACTTGCTCACGGACCTCTGGGGTAGCATCATAACCGGGACCTGCGAGCCGGGCAGCATCCGGCCTGCGACAGAGACTCTCGATGGTCTTATAGCTGCGCGATTGAATTGCACTCGCGCCATCCGTGTACTCGCGAAAGATCATGAACGCCTCGACCTGCATCGTGGCCACGAGGGAGAATAGCGGAGCCGCAGCGTCCATCGTCCGTGCCGCAGCATGTAATGAGTCTGCGGTGCGAGCGGCGTTTCCGGACTTTGCGGTGAGGATCGCCGCCCGAAGCTGAGCAACGACGAGAGCGAATGTCGTTTCGTAGCACTGCAGTACGCGAATAAACAGGTACTCGTCGTGTGCGGTGTGGACGGGAAGCATGGTGACCGCGAGCATCCGGTGCTCTTCTTCCGTCACTTCCAACTCAATTTTGGCGCAAAGCTCCCGCGCTGCTTCGATCGGATCGCGGTGCGCCGCTGAATCTTCAAGACCCAGGCGGCTCAAGACATCGCGCAGGAGACGCACGGCTAATGTGCAACGCTTCGCGGTGGTCTTCCGACTTGGCCGCAGGAGCGGCAGGAGATCTGTTGTGCCATCGCATGCCGCGATTTCGAAACGGAGCAGATCGGTGATCAGCAGCGTGATTAAACGGTCGCGTTGCCGCTCGGCCCCAGAGGTATCAAGTGAGCAGCGGCCGGCGGTACTCGGCAGCGGAAGATCGTGCAGCGCGAGATATGTGGGATTGTCAAAACGTTTATCGTGCTTGTCGAGCACGGTGTTGAGAAAGCGACGCAGCCGTTCTTCATCTGCAGGAAGCCCCATTCGGGCTGCGGCCAAGTCCGCCAGAAGTGCATCGGGAATGAAGTGCTTTCCGGTTCTGCGCACTGCCTCAACAACTGGTCCCAGCGGGAAGTTTGTGACACTTGGTGCGGCGAGCCAATTTTGCAAGCTGACCATGGATGTACTTCCTGCATCTCTGAACCTCAAGGCTGGATGCAGAGTACTTAGGCGCAGAACGCAGGCTGTGATGATGGTCACGTCTTGTCGGAATCTGCTTCACGTGGGGCTCATCGCCCAGGCGAGCGGGACTGTGTCCCGCCCCGCCGTCCTTTCTCATTGCGCGATGTTCGCAGCGGTGGAAGCCCGCGACAGGACCTCGCATTTTGGCCTTCCCGACAGACCGTCAGCGGACGCGAAATGGAACTTATGAGTTGCGCCATGGTTCTGACGATTGGTACAACGAGAGGCATGGGCAGCAGATGCCCAGTCAAAGCGCGACCTCTCGACAGAAGTGCGCACCTGAACGCACAACCAGGAGGCTCCGCTATGGCGAACAAAACAAGCTTCACGGGGGACGAATGGAGCCGGGTTCTTTCGAGTCCGTTGGTGGCTGGGATGGCCATCACTGCCGCGGATCCGAGCGGACTATGGGGACTTCTGAAAGAGGGTATGGCGGGAGGTTGGGCGCTCCTTGAAGCCCGTCAGAGCGCTGGTGCCGATCCGCTTGTGAAAGCTACGGCCGAGGACTTTGCAACGAATGAAGGGCGCGCTGCAGCACGTACGGCCCTCCAACAGCGTTTCACTGGCACTACGTTTAGCGCGATCAAAGATACTGCACTGGCCGAGCTAAAAGCCGTTTCAGCAATCCTTGATGGGAAGGCGCCGGAGAACGCTGCCGCTTTCAAGGCTTGGCTCCTCCAGGTCGCCCAAAAAGCTGCGGAAGCCGGCACGGAAGGCGGGTTTCTGGGGTTCGGTGGTGTTGCAGTAAGCGAAGCTGAGAAGGCCACGTTAGCGGAGATCGCTGCAGCTCTTAATGGCAAAGGGTAGAAGTTAACAACATGTGGTAGCAACGGTGGCCAACGAAGAGAACTCTTCCGGCTTGTCCTCGGAGCGTTTTCTGGTTGGCATCGACGATGTTGTGATCGTGCCGATGGTAGCGGTCGCGCTAGTGGTGGAAGCGGTAGCGCGGTCTGCATGGTCGGTCCTGAAACATCTCCTCGATTTTCTATTTCCAATCCTACTGCAGTTGATGCGGTTTCCTCTTTTCACACTCCGGATCCTTGGCGACGGATTCACAGCCCTGTTGAGCGGCATCGCTCGGTTCCTGCCGATTGGCAGGACACGGCGAGCGGCCTGGCGCGAATTCGTCACGCAGCATTGGGCGTGGCTGCGCCAAAAGATCAGTTATAGAGCGTTCGAAGAAGCGATCCATCAGCTCTTCGAAAACGGAATGGCCTGGGTATTTAGGAAGTGCAGGCAGCTCACGCCAAGCGCCGCGCTGCTCGTTATTTTGGGCGCACTTCTCTGGCTTCCGATCTCGTTCGGTGCGGCAACGTTACTGCACGGCGTGCTCATCGCGAAGGCCACATCGCTTCCGGCATGGATGCAGCTATTGCATCCTGTTGCGACGATAATTGCCAAAACCAAACTTCTCGTCCTGCCAGTCTATCCGGCGGCTTGGCCTCGCGCAAAGCAACACCCCTCGGTGCTGGCATCGATCGAGTTCTGGCGATTTTTCGTCACGCTGTATCCCGTCCAGAAAGCTCGTCATCGATACGAAAGGCTGAAAGGCACTGTTGCGAACGGCGTAGAGACCGCATCCGGGCTAACGTCTTCGTTTGGACTGAGATCGCGATTCAACTTGTTTTTCGCATCGCTCAATTCAGCAGCCGCCGTGATTGGGCAGGGCTTGCGGAGCATTGCGGCGATAACGGTTGCCTCGCTCGCATCGATTCCGCTCTTCGGAACGATCGTGAAACGTTACGCGGGCCAATATGAGCAGGCAAACCGACAGCCTGCCAAACTATTGAGCGAGCGGCTAAGCGGCTTTTACTCGCGTTGGTCGATCAAGTTTTCGGCGGAGTACTACGAAGCAAGGGAGCTGGAAGAATCAGGAAGGAGCCCGACGGGGAGCATATAGTCGTTGCGTAGCTCCGCAGAACGTAGAGGTGCGTTGCGCTAGGAACTGATCGTGACACGGAACGCTTTACGACGTGAAACAAGCGAGGAGCGATTTGGTGTCCAAAGAGCGCAAACTCAGATTCAAGCGTCTGAAAGTTCAGATTTTCACAATCGTGGACGATTCGAAAAAGGAAGTAGGTCGCGTTCGTATAGAGCCTGATTCCGTCAGCTGGCGTCCCGCGGGCGAAAGCCATTGGTATCGACTCGCGCTGAAGGATTTTTCAAACCTTGCAATTCAGAACGGCGTCAAGGGCAAAGAGGTAGTGTGAAGCGGCGAGAAGTGTCTTTTGACGCAACTCTATTATCCGCGTTTTGATTTCAACGAGGAACGATGGCTGGATGAATCGATTGATCTTTGCGGGCCATCGGAGCCCCGGACAACCAAGGAGAACTCTTCATCATGGCAAATCCGAACCAAAACCAGAATAATCAGGGCGGTCAGCAGAATCAGCAGCCCGGTCAGGGCGGGCAAGGCGGCGGCCAGCAGGGTGGTGGCCAGCAGAAGCCAGGCCAGCAGAACCAGCAACCCGGCCAGGGCGGTCAGCAGAACCCGGGTCAGGGCGGTCAGCAGAACCGCTAGCACGAATCGCCGGTTCGAAAGGCCCCGCGTTAGGCGGGGCCTTTTGCTTTTCCGGCGTTCGACGACACCGAATGATTTTCGGTAGGGAAGGCGTTAGAGTACCCTGTCGGGACTAGGGGCGCAAACATCAACTCGCCTTTCGGCGCGTCGCAGGCTTCGCCGCTTCCTTCCCCCTGCTCCTGCCACCGCCGGCAATCGACATGAGCATCTCACGCTGACCAGCGGCTCGTTTCTTGGGCTTAGCCGACTTTTCGCCATTGCTGGCCAGGCTGCGTCTGAGCGCGTCCATGAGGTTAACAACGTTCTTCGGTGCCGCCGGACGGTCGGCGCTCCTCTTCGGCGGGACATGCGCCTGCTTCTTCTTGATGACCTCGATCAGCGCTTGCTCGTAGTGATCCTCGAACGCCTCGGGCAACTCAAATCTTCATGGTGCCGTTCAGATTGCAACGGGATGGCGCGTGAGAAGTCGAGGGTCGAATGACCCGCGCGACGACATGCACCGTGCGGTTTGTAGCAGTGCGGGCAACAGGCCTCGGTGAGGCGAACTTCGGACGGATTCTGTTACTCGACTGATCGCACGTCGATGGTTGACTGTCCGATTCTCAGGGAGCGCCTAGAAGCAGGAGGCCTCGCGGGAGCAACCCGGATTGCGTTCACATGCGGGAGGCGGTGCAATCAGTGACCGATCGCTTGCGCGAAACAGTAGTGTCTCACTCTATGAGTTAGGCGCATAGGACCTGCGGTCCCGGAGATCGATCGTCTGACGGCGAGGAGTTGCGTTAGCGGCCCGCGACCTCCCCCGCCCCGGTGTATCCGCGGGATTGCGCGAGTGCCCCCCGGGAACGGCGTAGGTCCAGACGAGTTGTCCCGGGAACTAACCCACAGGAGGAAGGCATGTCTCTCAAGACATTAGCCATCATCGGTTTTGCGCTGTTCTCGGCTTCAGCTATGGCGCAGCAGAGCACCCAAAACCAGAACCCGCCGAACCAAAATCAGCAGCAGCCGCAAACACCGGCCTCGCCGCAGCCGAACGCACAAGGCGAGCAGCCCCCGAACGCACGCGCAATGCAAGAGAAGGATACCGGTCTGTCGAACCCAGTAGGCGCTGGCGACTCGGCTAGCTCGACCAGCGGCCAATCCGAGAGCAGACCTAACACAGGAACAAGCTCGAAATAATCTCGTTTGTTCTGACCGCTCCAACTGCCCGGCCAGCATTCCCCGCTGCCGGGCTTTCATTTGCAAATCGAACAGGGACATGCAAGCGGGCTGGATCATCGTCGTTCGCATCAAACTGCTGAATGCCGACGGTCACGCGGAATCGTCACCGTTTGCGGTCGGCGTCAAAGACCAAGACGGCGCAATTGAAGTCGTCCGCAAGGCCTTCCCCCTCAAGGAAGGTCTGACATTCGCTGCCATAGAGCCGCTGTCGGTACGAGATCTGGAGATCCTTGGGCTGCGGGAAGGTGAATTTCGCGTTCGCTGGAAGGCCGCGGGGGTCGTCCCCCGATAATAGGCATCTCACCAAAGACAGTTCGATCGATTCGATCCCGCCCCTCGATTAGCGACCGCGAGGCCTACTTCGCGGCCAATGAGCTAAGCTCGGCATCGGGCGCCTCGACTCGCGCGGAAGAAATGCCTTGAGCACAGCGCTTCCGGCGGCCCGATCAGTAGCCCTTGCCGCCGCCTTCGCATGGCGTAAATCGCCCATAGCCGTCGTCGGTGAAACACTGCTGTGGCGCAGCCCAACGCGGGCGGTTGGGCCATGCGGCCTGGCCGTAAGACGGAGCCGTCTGCGCCGCGAATGGCCGCGTGTGATGCTTGACCTTGTGACGAGCGGCCGCGTCCGCGGTCGCAGTCGTGCCAAGTGAAGTCACGCTCGCGATCACCACGAAGACAATGCGGTGCATTTCTCTCTCTCTTGTCTTTCGATGTCGCCGCGCCCGACATGACAGGCAAACGGCACTCAAAAAATATCTTTTGTTAAGAGAGTGCGCCGCGAAGAGACATGCGCGTCGCAGCGCAACCACTCACTCGCATCAGGCTGAGCATCGCGGCGCCCAGCGAGACACGCGCGCTTATTTTTTCCGACGCACGGTATGTTTCGGAACAAGGGTAACAAGGTCGAGTTAGCGCAGCACTCGCCGTTGTAATGCTGGGAGCTGCGTTATGTCATTTCACACAGAGCCTTCGGTCAGCACGCTGCGGGCGGAAGCCGAAGTCACGCGGACACGCTTGACCGGCACGGTGGAAGAGCTCCGCACGCAAGTCGCCGATACGGCAACCGACATCAAGGAGCGCCTGTCGCCCGAAGCGATCAAGACCGAGGTGACGCAGTACGTCCGTGACTCTCGCGACCAGCTTTGGAACTCGCTGGAGCGCAAGGCCCGCGACAATCCGCTGCAGGCGGTCGCGGTCGGGGCAGCACTTGCGTACCCGGCGCTCAAATTGATGCGCGCCATGCCGGCCCCGTTGCTGCTGGTCGGCGCCGGACTTCTGCTGTCTCGCACATCGGGTGGATCCGACTCCGGCGCAGCGGACGCGCTCAGAAATCATGCGCAGAGCGCGCTCGACAGCGCGGGCGAGACCTTCGAACAGGCGACTGACGGTGCGCGCCGCAAGATTCACGACGCGCAGGATTATGCGCGACAGGGCGCCGACGCTGCCATCGAGCGAGCCAGCGATATGGCGGCCTCGATCGCGGACCGTGTGACAGGTGCGGCGAGCGACGCGACCGCCGCGATGCGTGACACCGCGGACAAGGTCAAGGGCCAGGCTGAAGAGCTGGTGCAGCAAACCCGCGAGACCGTTAGCGAGACCTGGGACAAGAACCCGCTGCTGGTTGCGGCAATCGGCCTCGGCATCGGTGCCTTCATCGCCGCCGCCTTTCCCTCGACCAAGGCCGAAGAGAGCGTGTTCGGCGAGGCAAGCGATGCGCTCCGTCGTCAGGCAGACGTGGTCGCCACCAAAGGCGTCGAAGCGGCGCGGTCCGCAGTCGAGGGCATTGCGGCCGCGGCGAGCGGCGAAGGCCTCTCCGTCGACGGCCTGAACCAGTTTGGCGAGAATCTGACCGGCAAGGTGCGCGCGGTCGCCGAGCGCGGCGTCGAGGCCGCCTTGGGAGAAACCAAGACGAACGCGCCCGAGACCGACGCACCAAGCGCGGGCCAGACCAATCGATCACCGGGTAAGAAAGAGGTCACCACATGAGCACCAGCGGCACCAACCAGACAGGTTCGAAGAACGGCGGCCTCAGCGCGAAAGCCGAAGGCATGGTCGATCAGGCCAAGGAATTCGGGCGCGACATGAAGGGCCAGGCGAGCGCGCTGACCCAGTCCGCAACCGATGCAGTGAAGACGCAGGCCGGCAATCTGACGGACCAAGCCAAGGATGTCGCCGCCAACGCCGGGGAGAAGCTGCGCGCAACCGCGAGCGAGCAGAAAGCGGCGGGCGCCGACTATGTCGGCAATGTCGCGAACATCATCCGGCGGAGCGCCTACGAGTTCGACAGCGATATTCCCCAGGCCGGACAGTATATCCGCAAGGCGGCCGCGCAGCTCGACAATGTGTCCGACGCGATGCGCAATCGCAATATGTCGGAGATCGTCGGCAACGTGCAGGATTTTGCGCGCAAACAACCGACCGCTTTCTTCGGCGCCGCCGTGCTGCTCGGTTTTGTGGCGGTGCGCTTCCTCAAGAGCGCGACCCCCGGCACCGCAGTCGCCACAACGACGCCTCCGTCGAATATCGGCGGCACCACGGCAGGGATGTAGGCCATCATGAACGACTTGCGCAACGACGCGCGCTCGATATCGCGGCTCCTCGGAGACGCTTTCGAGCAGCTCTCCCTGCTGATCCAGACCGAAATCCGTCTTGCCCGCGCCGAGCTCGCCGACAAGGCGACGCGTGCGGGCACCGGCGTCAGCATGGTGTTCGGCGGCATGCTGCTGTTGGTTCCGGCACTCGTGCTGTTCCTGATCGCGCTGGCGATATTCTTCATGCAGCAGGGCATGTCGCCGATCGTGGCTCACCTTCTCTCGGGCTTCATCGCGGCAGCGGGCGGTGCGGGGTTGATCTACGTCGGCCTCTCGCGGCTTAAGCCTTCTGAACTCACTCCCGACACGACGATCAGGCAGGTCGGAAAGGACATTGCCGCCGCCAAGGAGATGGCACGATGACACGGCAGGGCTCGGGTGCGTCCGATTTCGTCGGCGGCTTGCAAGACGCCATCCAGAAAAATCCGGTGTCGGCTGCGCTCATCGGCATGGGCGTGCTGTGGATGTTCGCCGGCGGGAGCAAAATCACCGCCGCTGCCGCTCTGCTTCCCGCCGCCGCCAAGGCAACCGCCGCGGGGACCGCAAGCGGCCTGCAGCGTTCGGCAGAGATCGCGGGCGACGCAGGCGAAAACCTGCGATCGCTTGGTGCCAGCGTAGTCGAGGGCGTTCGCGACACGGTTTCCGGCGCGGCGGCGGCTGCCGGCGAAACCGCAACCAAGGCCTACGAAACCGTCAAGGACACGGCTGCGGATTCCACGTCGCGCGTGACGGCCGGAACCAGCGCGCTTGGCGGGACACTGCAGCAGAACCTCACACAGACATTCGAGCGGCAGCCTTTGCTGCTCGGCGCCATCGGCCTCGCGATCGGGGCCGGAATGGCGGCCGCCCTGCCTCCGACGCAGATGGAAACCGAGATGGTCGGCGACACAACGCAGCGCGTGAAGGCGCAAGCGGCGGAACTAGCGACGACCACGGTCGATAAGGTCGCCGAGACGGCAGAACGCACCCTGGACGCCGTCAAGCAGGAAGCGGCGGCACAAGGCCTGACGCCGCAGGCCGCCCGCGAAGGCGCGGCGGCCGTCGGCGCCAAACTGAAAACCGTCGCCAAAGCCGCGGGCGGTCAAAACAAGGCCAAGTCGATGCAACGCTGACGGGATTTGCATCCGTTTGATCTCCACGATTAGCGCGGTCACATTGCACATGCTCTGAGCAGCTAAAATTGTGAGCAGCAATGAGACAATGACTAAGCCTAGGACTCCGAGCCGGCTGGAAAAAATGAACATTTCGGGGCCTCCGGGTCAGCTAACAGCTCCTGCTTCCACACACAGCTGTTCGATCGCGTGGCGGGCTTCGCGGGGGAGCGCTGGGACGCATGTCTGCACCGTCCTGTAGTCGGCGCGCGCGGCCGCCTCGTCGTCTTCCTCCTCGATCGGCGGGCGACGTTTCGCGCGTTTGCGCCGGGCGAGTTCCTCGGGGTCTGGTTCGCTGCTAACCATCAGACCAGTGGGGCTGATGCCATGACTGCGCTGGCCGTGGAGACGCTCGAACCGGCGGTACACGGTCCCCATCTTGTCTGCAGCCGCCCATTGGGCATCGGTGACGAGCTTGTGCACCCGCAGCCGCACAATCTGCGTGTCAAGCGTGGATCTCCTGCCGTCGCGATGATGCGCTGCCAATTGATGGGCGCGCGCTGTTCGTCGGGGTGCACGGCGGGCGGTCGCAACACGGCGGATTATTACGTGTATGCGATGCAGAAGCTCGTGGAGCAGAAGCAGCTCGTGGAGGACCTAGGGCGGCAGCAATAGTTTGCTCGCGTGGACAGTTGCTGGCCCTTATCCGACCTCCAGCGATGTCACCTCTTACCCCGTTGTCAGGGAAGAGCAGATCAGCCCAAGTTGCGCCGTTCCGTCTACAAGTACACGGCCCTTCATCTTCAGCTTGTCTCTGCGCGTGCGAACTGCGTCACGGATCGTCTGAGCTTCACCTCTATGATGAATCGCTCCCTCGGTTTTGTGAGAACAGCGTAAGCAGCTTCATGTCCTCCCCAAGCATCCAAGGTCTCCAGATCAAGGATCGGTGGTTGGCTCGCTCGCTAGACATGTCGCCGCCTCGGTAGCGAATTAAATATTAGCCTAGGTACATTCTCCGTACCCTACTTAACCTGTTCCCGTTGGCGGTATCACTTGCGGCGCAAGACCCTTCCAGGAAGGTCGTGGGCAAAGCCGAAAACGAAAGCGTAGGCCGCTATCCAAGCGACCAGCGCTGAGGCATGCTGCGCGCCGCTCCCTGAGAGACGGGTCAACGGGGGCAACGAAGACGGCCGCGCCGCGGACTCCCTCCCAGCGCGGCCGTTCTTATATGGCACTGCGATGCACCTCGAACGCCGCGGACGCCGGACAGCCATCCTGATGCTGGTGTTCATCCTGGGCATTGTGGTGGGCAATTTGGCTGGCTGCTTGCCGCACTAGCCTTCCACCCGCTTTCGGCGTCAGGCGCTCGAGGGTCCGGCCTGCCGCGGTCGCTGGCTAGGGCCCCTCGAAGCGCCCGGGCCGATCATGCGGCCGATATCGCGGACGAATTGCTGTGCACGTTTCTTCGCCAATTCGGCCGCCTGGCGATGCACTTCCGGGTCGAGGTCGGCGATCGGCACTTCATCCGGCGACATCTTCGCCACGGCCTCTTCGAAGGCCTTGAGGGTCTTGGTGAGCGGTGCCGAACTGAGAAGAAGCATTTGAGCGACAATGCTGCGGACAATCAAGCGCAGCGCGGCGACCTCGATTGCGAGATCTTCCTGCTTGTCCATCCGCCGATCATGCGTCCTGGCGGGCGAAAGTTCTATGTCGACGGCGGGTCATGTTGAACGGATCGTTAAGGGACGGCCTCACTCGGCACTGATTGCTCTGAGAGCCATCAGAAACCATTCTGTATCGAACCTTCCGTGCCGGAGCTTCTCCGCGACGGAGGCCTCGGTTTCCGTGAGACCTTGTTTGGTCATCCGGGCGGCGATGGTTTTATACGTGAGGCCGCACCGTTTGAGTTCCTCGTTGAGGTAGACAGTGGCGGCGTTTCCCATTGGGGGTAAACACCAAACGGGCTTGGGTATTCCGGTCCCTTTCGCCTCGCAACGAGGTGCGCGGCCAGGCAGTGTCTCAGTCTGAATCGCCTGCTTGATCGCTGCGCACCCGCGCGATCCGCATGATGTGTGCCGCGTTGCCGATGACATCGGCGGTGCACCTCTCGCCTTTGGGGCCTCTAGGCATTGCGGTTAGCCATTTCCTCGGAACGTTTCGCCAGCCGCTCGTAATCGGCGGCGATCCGCATTGCGGTCGCCTTGTTTGTCGGGTCCTTCATGTCCTCAGCCGCAGCACGCATTTCCTCGGCACGAGCGTACCAGCGGCGGGCGTCCTCCAGAAAGAAGGTGAGCGACTGTCGCAGACTAGCCATGACGCCACTCTGGCTCTCCCGGACGCTCAGTCAAGACCTCGGATTTCAAACTGAGACGTGTCCTAATCCGGCGCGTCTTGCCTCGACGGCCGCAAGCGGCCATGACGAGCGCGATGGCAAAACTTCTCCGCAGCTGGCCCCAAGCGGTGGTCGATCCGACATCGCCGCAGTGCCTGACGTTCTTCCTCCAAGCCGCGGGTGGGGCGAGCCTGCCCGGCGGCTTGCCGCCGCTCTACGCCACGCTGAAGCGCGGTTTCTCAGGCCGGACCATGGCCGGTGCGATTGTCAAGTTGCGCGCGGGCGAGCGGGTGCGCGTAATGCTGACACACGCCACGGCCCGTTTAGCGAGTCGATGATTTTTTGGAGACGATCGCTCCCGAAGCGCCTCGTGGGGCGTGAATACCTCCTCGCCTATGATTTGACCCTCACGGTCTCTGACTAAGAGCTCTCGTCCAGCTACCGGAGCAAAATGAACTTAAGCACCTGTAGTTTGTTTTGCTGCCGGAGAAGTCCATGCAGGCTCAGTCTCATCTCAGCCTTGCGACTTTGCGCGCACGCGCCGAACAGTGCCGAGCTCTCGCAGGCACGTTTAAAGACGAGTCGGTGAAAAAGAAGATGCTCAGCGTGGCGAGCGGCTACGATGAGATGGCCGATGCGGCCGAAAACTTCGGAAGCCATGCATCGGTCTTGCCGCTCGTCAAACGCTGACCGCCGCACGCTACCCGGCCTTCTCGGTCCCCGCGCTTCCACGTTATCGGTCGAATGACGCAGTACCGCTAGCTTGTGAGGATGTAACCTGCAGCGGATCTCTCGACGCTAACTTATATCAACAATTGGCAGAAAGTTTTTCGCGCGCATCTTTGAACGCTACTGCGTCGATGTTGTTGTTCAAGCACCTGTAACAGCATGGAGGACCGAATGGCCAATGAACAGCGCGGTGGTCAGGGCAACTTCGCCAATGATCCGCAACGTGCCTCTGAAGCAGGTCAGAAGGGCGCCGAGCAGCGCCAGCAAAACCAGCAAGGCGGCAAGCAAGGCCAGCAGAACCAACAGGATGGTGGCCGGCGGCAACAGGGTGGTCAGAGCGACAACCCGGGCAACTTTGCCAACGACCGCGAGAAAGCCAGCGAGGCCGGCCGAAAGGGCGGTCAGAGCTAGCTAAACGGGAGCCCCGCTTCGGCGGGGCTTTCCTTTCTATACAGCGACTCTCGACTACGAGGCGCGCATCCCATCGGCTCTATTCATGCGCCGCGGCCAGACATTCGCCCGTCCTGGGGTCTCCGCCTCATCCGCTTGCAAGGACAACTCCCGGCGTCACCGAAGCGCAAAGGTTGGCGCACTCAGCCGCCGATTCCGCTGTATTTTCAAGCAACCGGTTGGATTTCAGGACGGCTCGCCCGAGCGGGATTCGGCCTACAAATTCAGAGAACGTTGGAGAAACCGTAGCACTCGCTCCGCCAGTACGGACACTTCGGAAGTTCTCGCTGGGCGACGCCAGGCCGAGAATGGCGCGAGTGGCGCAGCAGATCGTGGCGCCCAGCACGTTCTCTCCGTTCTCGATTCTCTGAGCCTGGTGACTTCCCGCCGTCAGCACCCAATTTGTAACTCTCTGAAATTTCTACGTAATCGCGGATTGGGAGCAGATCCGGCGGCAGCACGAATGGTGGCTTTCATTCCATTGCAGGTCGCCGGGCGTGACCTAGAGCCTCACAAGGCCGCAGTGTCTCCGATCTTGGGGGCTCGAACTGTGCTAACGAACAGCCCGTGGACTTTCGTTAGGCTTTGGCTTCAGCGTAGCAAGAAGAACCAAGCGCTATTCTGTTGGGAACAGGCCGAAGAGTTCTACAGCGTTGCAGCGGGACTTCCGTTGAGGTCAGCGCCGCTGCTTCGCTACTTCTGCTACATGAACGCGGCTAAGGCCTTGCTCTCGGCCAAGGGAGTGGCATTTGGCGAGCGACATGGCGTCAGCGCCTATCCGCCCCTTCAGCCAGGCGTACGGCGGACTTTTAAAGGCGAAGGCATTCGTATCCATCCAGCGGGCATTCTTCCTAGTTTGGTCACTTACTACGGCGAGACAGAGGGCTCACACAGCCACACGCTTCAGCAACTGCTATTCAATATGGTGTTCATCCACAGAACGTACGCACTCACGTTCACGAGCCAGAGAGAGATGTATCTCCCGCTTACGCGGTGCGCATTCAGATTGAGAAGAAGACAAAGCGCGCGCATTTGATCGCCCACATCTCAGATCGAGTACCACGGAAGCCTGCACTCAAGCGTCTACCGGCCAGCTTTGTGCCGGAGCCGACGGTTGGGCCGCGAGCCATACGATCTACGTCCTTCGCGCAGCTGAAACGCGCCGGCGGCCCGGGGCCATCCGACATCGCCAGGCTGCGAACTCTCAACAAGGAGCTTCGCGCGACGAGGCCTGGGCGCTCT
>DATEKY010000479.1:0-2510 GCA_035277225.1 Xanthobacteraceae bacterium | reverse complement strand
TGGCAGGCCGGCGGCGATCATCGCCGGCAGGCTCACGAAGCTCCCGCCGCCGGTGAGCGCATTCATCGCGCCGGCGATGAAGCCAGCCCCGGCCAGCATCAGGAGCGTTTCCATCCGCTCCGTGATGCCTGCAGAGGCGCGGCGAAGCAATTCCCGTTTGCGACAGGGTGGCTTCGCGTGCCGCGAAGGGCTAAGCCACGGGCTTTCAGGAGCCATGGGAATGCGCATCGTCGACATCCGCGAAGTGACCGCGCCGATCGCCTCGTCGATCGCCAACGCCTATATCGATTTCTCGAAAATGACGCTGTCGCTGGTGGCGGTCGTGACCGACGTGAAGCGCGACGGCCGCACCGTGGTCGGCTACGGCTTCAACTCGAACGGCCGCTACGGGCAGGGTGGGCTGATCCGCGAGCGCTTCGCGCCGCGGCTGAAGGAAGCCGATCCGAAATCGCTCGTGAACGACGCCGGCGACAATCTCGATCCCGACCGCATCTGGGCCGCGCTGATGAAGAACGAGAAGCCGGGCGGGCACGGCGAACGCTCGGTTGCGGTCGGCACCATCGACATGGCGGTCTGGGACGCGGTGGCAAAGATCGCCGGCAAGCCGTTGTTCCGCCTGCTCGCCGAGCGTCACAGGCGCGAGTCGAACCCGCGCGTTTTCGTCTACGCGGCGGGCGGCTACTACTATCCGGGCAAGGGCATCGAGCAGCTGCGCGCCGAGATGCGCAGCTATCTCGACCGCGGCTACACGGTCGTGAAGATGAAGATCGGCAACTCGATCGCGGAAGATCGCCCGCGCATCGAGGGCGTGCTCAACGAGCTCGACGGCAAGGCGCAGCTCACGGTCGACGCCAATGGCCGCCTGACGCTGGAAGACGCGATCGCCTACGCCAAGATGCTGCGCGACTATCCGCTGTTCTGGTATGAGGAGGCGGGCGATCCGCTCGACTTCGCGCTGCAGGCGGCGCTCGCCGAGTTCTATCCCGGGCCGATGGCGACCGGCGAGAACCTGTTCTCGCACCAGGATGCGCGCAACCTGCTGCGCTACGGCGGCATGCGCCCGGACCGCGATTTCCTGCAGTTCGACTGCGCGCTCTCATACGGGCTGTGCGAGTACCAGCGCACCCTGGCGGCACTCGACGTCGCGGGCTGGTCGCGTGCGCGCTGCATCCCGCATGGCGGGCACCAGATGTCGCTCAACATCGCGGCCGGGCTCGGGCTCGGCGGCAACGAGAGCTATCCGGACCTGTTCCAGCCCTACGGCGGCTTCCCGGACGGCGTGCGGGTTACCGACAGTCACATCGTGATGCCGGAGCTTCCCGGCATCGGCTTCGAGGGCAAGTCGGATCTGATCAAGGTGATGCGCGAATTGGCGGAGTGAAGTTTTTGTTTTTGATTCTTTTTTAGGTCCCGTAGCTCTGCACCAGGCTCCCCGCCACCAGGTGCCAGCCGTCGACCAGCACGAAGAAGATCAGCTTGAACGGCAGCGACACGACGACCGGCGGCAGCATCATCATGCCCATCGACATCAGCACCGATGCGACCACGAGGTCGATGATCAGAAACGGCAGGAACAGCAGGAAGCCGATCTCGAAGGCGCGTTTGAGCTCCGAGATCATGAACGAGGGCACCAGCACGCGCAGCGACATGTCCTCGGGTTTCGCAGGCGGAGGCTGACCCGACAGGTCAATGAACAGCTTCAAGTCCTTCTCGCGCACGTTCTTTTGCATGAAGGCGCGGAACGGATCGGAGGCGCGGTCGAACGCCTGCTCGGGCGTGATCTCGTTGGCGACCAGCGGGCGGATGCCGGCGTCATAAGCGGTGGTGAAGGTCGGCCACATCACGAACGCGGTGAGGAACATCGCAAGCGAGATGATCACCGCGTTAGGCGGCGCGGTCGCGGTGCCGAGCGCGGTGCGCAGCAGCGACAGCACCACCACGATGCGGGTGAACGACGTGACCATCACGAGAATAGATGGCGCGAGCGACAGCACGGTGAGCAGCGCGATCAGCTGCAGCACCCGCTCGGTGAGGCCGCCGCCCTGGCCGAAGGTCACGCTGATGTCCTGCGCGGCGGCCGGGACGGCGAGCGCCACCGTCGCGGCAAATGTCGCGCAGCCGATCAGGCGGATGTGAGAGGGCCTCAATCCCGTCCCCGCGAATCGCAGAGCCGCGGTGCGACTCAGTTCGCGGAACGGTACGCGTGAACGGGAGGAGGGGCTATTGCTTCTCGGGCGGGCGGCCGAGCAGGCTCGCCATTTCCTCTTCCAGGCTGTCGAGCACGGATTTGGACTTCGCGGCCGGCGGGGTGTTGCTTGGCGCGGGAGGTTTCGCCTCCGCCGACGGCTCGCCGTTCTCCGGCGCTGCGGGTGCGGCGGGCGGCGCATCGAAGGCGAGATCGGGTGCCGGGACCGGCGGAGCCGCGGGCCGCGGCTCGGCCGGACGGCGCAGTGCCGCTTCAAGCCGCTGCGCCATGTTCGCGAGCGCGGCATCCTGCGGCTCGGCGGCGG
>DATEKY010000478.1:0-2414 GCA_035277225.1 Xanthobacteraceae bacterium | reverse complement strand
TTGCCGCGGCGAAGCGCGTTGGTGCGGACGAGACCGTCAACGTGTCGGGCAAGGACGCCCTCACCCGCTATGCCGCCGACAAAGGCTATTTCGACGTGATGTTCGAAGCCTCCGGCAACGCGCTGGCGCTCGCCGGAGGTCTCGGCGTCGTGCGCCCGATGGGCGTGGTGGTGCAGATCGGTATCGCGGGCGGCGAAATGAGCCTGCCGATGAACATGGTGGTGGCGAAGGAGATCGAGCTGCGCGGCACGTTCCGCTTCAATGCCGAGTTCGCGCTCGCGGTGGCGCTGATCGGCGGCGGGCTGGTCGACGTGATGCCGCTGCTCACCGCGACGGTGCCGCTGGCTGATGCAAACGAGGCGTTTGCACTCGCGGCGGATCGCTCCAAGGCGATGAAGGTGCAGCTCGCGTTCGGATAGAGCAGGATCCCGAAAAGCGGGCACCGGTTTTCGGAAAAGATTATGCTCCGAAAAAAAAGTCAGCCGGTCAGCGCCATCCGGCGTGACGGCTTCGGAACCGCGTGCCCGAGATCGTTGGCGGCCTCGATCCACGTGGCAATGGCGTCCTGCACGTTCGCAAGCGCCTCTTCCGGCGACGCGCCGTCGCTCATGCAGCCGGGTAGATCGGGCACGGTCGCGACGAAACCGCCCCCCTCTTCCAGAGGAAGCGGCTCGACCACAACCGGATATTCGAGCCTGCTCATTGCGCTTTGCTCACAGCATCGATGAAAGCGACCAGCTTGCGGATATATACCGGCTTGATCGGGCGTTTGTAAGGGATAGTCAGCTTCTCGGTCATTCTCGTATGAGCGACCTTGTAGTGCGACCCGCCTCCCCGCGGCGGCGAGCAAAGCACTCCGTAGTCCCGACAAACCGCTTCAACGTCTTCAATTCGCCAGTCGCCCCGCGGATTGTTCCGCATGCTCTCGAGGCGGCTCGCCATCGGCTGACTACATCACCGCGCCGATCTGCCACGGCACGAACTCGGCGTCGCCGTATCCCAAATCCTCGGACTTCGTCGCCTCACCCGACGCCACGGCAAGCACCTTGCGGAAGATCTCCTCGCCCTTCTGCGCCACCGGCGTTCCGTCAAGAATATCGCCGCAATTGATGTCCATGTCGTCGATCATGCTGGCGTAGACTTGGCTATTGGTCGCCAGCTTCACCGACGGCGTCGGCTTGCAGCCGAAGGCCGAGCCGCGCCCGGTGGTGAAGCACATCACGTTGGCGCCGCCCGCGACCTGGCCGGTCGCGCCCACCGGGTCATAGCCCGGCGTGTCCATGAACACGAAGCCCTTCTCCTTCACCGGCTCGGCGTATTCGTACACTGCGCGCATCGTCGTGGTGCCGCCTTTCGCCGCCGCGCCGAGCGATTTCTCCAATATGGTCGTTAGCCCGCCCGCCTTGTTGCCCGGCGAGGGATTGTTGTTCATCTCGCCGCCGTTGCGATCGCAATACGCTTCCCACCACTTGATGCGCTCGACCAGCTTCTCACCGACCGCGCGATTGACCGCGCGGCGCGTCAGCAGATGCTCGGCGCCGTAAATCTCCGGCGTCTCCGACAGGATCGCGGTGCCGCCGTGGCGCACCAGTTCGTCCACCGCCGCGCCGAGCGCCGGGTTCGCGGTGATCCCCGAATAGCCGTCCGAGCCGCCGCATTGCAGCGCGAGCGTCACTTCCGACGCCGGCCGCGTCTCGCGCCGGGCGCGCGCCGCGATCGGCAGCATCGCCTTGATGCGCTCGACGCCTTCCGCAACAGTCTTCCTGGTGCCGCCGGTCGCCTGAATCGTCATGGTCTGGAAGTGATCGCCCTCGACCAGGCCGTATTCGTCTTTCATGCGGTCGATCTGGAACACCTCGCAGCCGAGCCCGACCATCAGCGCGCCGCCGAGATTGGCATGCGTCGCGTAGCCCCATTGGGTCCGCCGCAGCACGTCGAAGCCCTCGCCGTAGGCGGCAAGCCCGCAGCCGGTCCCGTGCACGAACGGCACCACGCCGTCGATATCCGGATAGTCGTCGAGCACGCCCGATTTCTCGACCTCGCGCGCGATGAAGCGCGCCGCCGAGGCCGAGCAATTCACCGAGGTGAGAATGCCGATGTAGTTGCGCGTGCCGGTCTTGCCGCCCGGGCGCACGTAACCCTCGAAGGTCGCGCGCAGCTCGACCGGCAGCACCTCGTCGTTCTTGGCACCTTCGGCGAAGCGATAGTCGCGCGCAAAATCATGCATCTCGACATTATGCGTGTGCACCCAGTCGCCCGGCGCGATCGGTGCCGTCGCAAAGCCGATGATCTGGTCGTATTTGCGCACCGGCTGCCCTTGAGCGATCGGCGCGACCGCCATCTTGTGCCCGCGCATTACGCGCGCGCGGGCGGTGACGCCGGCGGCGGCCGCTCCCTCGGCGATCGGATCGACC